>JAZUQI010000270.1:0-4980 GCA_045605625.1 Clostridia bacterium | reverse complement strand
GGCTCCGGTGACCCGGGTGAACGTTCCCAGGGCCTGTTCCAGGGCCTGCTCCAGGGCCTCTTGCACGCTGGGGGCATTCTCCTGATACTGCCAGCCGCTGTACGCCGTGCCGTCATAGCTGACGGTGAGCAGAATGCGCTTGTAATTTTTCCCCTTATTGATGTTTTCCATTTCGGCAAACAATACCGGGGTGATATCCGGGTAGGTCAAATTTTCCGGCAGGGCATCAAACAGCCGCACTTCCGCCATTTCAAAATCCGGCAGGGCATCCAGCTTGGCAATATCCGCCCGATAAGCAATGCCCCCAAGGCCTGTGCCCTCATGCACATAATCAAACAAGGGCGTCAGTTCGTACACCGCCGCACCGCTTTCCTCCGTCAGTTCCCGGCGTGCGGCCAGAATGGGGTCTTCCCCCTTTTCGATGTGGCCGCCCTGGGTTTCCCAGGTATCCCTTTCCCGATGGCGGCTGAGCAGAATTTTCCCATCCATGTGGGATAAAACCACCACATAGGTGTATTCTTTCAGGCTGCCAAGGGGCAAAATTTTTGTTGTCATTGGTTTTTCCCTCACAGAATATCCCGCAGGAACTGGCCGGTATAGCTTTCTTCCACCTGGGCCACCTGTTCCGGCGTGCCGCAGGCCACCACCGTGCCGCCCTCATCGCCGCCTTCCGGCCCCAGGTCAATCAGCCAATCCGCCGTCTTAATCATGTCCAGGTTATGCTCAATCACCAGCACCGTGTTTCCGGCATCCGTCAGCCGCTGCAATACTTTCACCAGCCGGCTCACGTCATCCATGTGCAGCCCGGTGGTGGGTTCGTCAAGCAATATCACCGTTTTGCCGGTGGCCCTGCGGCTCAGTTCCGTGGCCAGCTTCACCCGCTGGGCTTCGCCGCCGGACAGGGTGGTGCTGGGCTGGCCCAGGTGCATATACCCCAGGCCCACGTCATACAGCGTTTGCAGCTTCTGCATGATGGAGGGGTGGGTTTCAAACACCTTCATGGCTTCTTCCACCGTCAAATCCAGTACATCCGCAATGGACAGGCCTCTGTACTTCACTTCCAGCGTTTCCCGGCTGTACCGTTTTCCGTGGCACACTTCACAGGGCACATAAATATCTGCCATGAAGTGCATTTCAATTTTAATCAGCCCATCCCCGGCGCAGGCTTCGCACCGGCCGCCCTTGACGTTGAAGGAAAAGCGGTTTTCCTTATAGCCCCGGATTTTCGCCTCCGGCAGCTGGGCAAACACTTTGCGGATCTGGTCAAACAGGCCGGTATAGGTGGCCGGGTTGGAACGGGGACTGCGGCCGATGGGGGATTGATCGATATTGATGATCTTATCCAGTTGTTCCACGCCCTCAATGCGGTCAAAATCCGCCTTCCGGGGCTTGGCCCGGTTCAATTGATGGGCCAGCGTGCCATACAAAATGGCGTTTACCAGGCTGCTTTTGCCGCTGCCAGAAACCCCGGTAACGCAGCACAAAACCCCCAGGGGGAACTGCACGTCGATGTTCTTCAAATTATGCTCCCGGGCGCCGCGCACCGTAAGCCACCCGGCCGGCAGCCGCCGCTGCATGGGCACCGGAATGCGTTTTTTGCCGCTTAAATACTGGCCAGTGATGGAATCCGGGGCGTTCATCAAATCCTGCACCGTGCCGCTGGCCACAATATGCCCCCCATGCTCCCCGGGGCCGGGGCCGATATCCACCACGTAATCGGCGCTGCGCAGGGTATCCTCATCATGCTCCACCACAATCAGGGTGTTGCCCAGGTTTTTCAGGTTTCGCATGGTGCCAAGCAAGCGGTTATTATCCCGCTGATGCAGGCCGATGGAGGGTTCATCCAGAATGTACAACACCCCGGTCAGGCCGCTGCCAATCTGGGTGGCCAGCCGGATGCGCTGGGCTTCGCCGCCGGACAGGGTGGCCGCCCCCCGGGACAAAGTCAGGTATTCCAGCCCCACATCACACAAAAACTTCAGCCGGGCATCCGTTTCCCGCAGGATGGGGGCGGCAATCATCTGGTTTTTTTCGGAAAACTGCAGTTGGTTCAGAAAATCCCGGGCCTTGCGGATATTGAAAGCGGACAGGGCCGCAATATCCATATCCCCCACCGTCACCGCCAGGGCCTCTTTCTTCAGGCGCTTTCCCTTGCACACCGGGCAAGTTTCGTGGGCCATGTATTCCTCATAGGCGGTTTTCATGCCGTCGCTCTGGGTTTCCCGGTAGCGCCTTTCCAAAGAGGTAATCACCCCTTCAAAGGTGGTCTGGTACGTGCCGGAATCAAATTTCAGTTTCAGTTTTTGCTTGCCGGTGCCGTAGAGAATTTTTTCCATCACTTCCTGCGGCAAATCCTTCACCGGGGTATCCATGGAAAAGCCGTAATAATCCGCCAGGGCCTGAAACATGGCATGGGCGGTGGAGTTGCCATCGCCGCTGCTGTTCCAGCCCATGCAGGCAACAGCCCCCTGATTGAGGGATAATTCGGGGTTGGGAATCACCATTTCGGCGCTGATTTTCATCGTTTCCCCCAGGCCGCTGCAATTGGGGCAGGCGCCATAGGGGTTATTGAAGGAAAACATCCGGGGGGCCAGTTCTTCAATATTCACACCGCAATCCGGGCAGGCATAATTCTGGGAAAACATCATTTCTTCCCCGGTTTGCATGAGCTGCACAAGGCACAGTCCGCCAGCTTCATGCATGGCGGTTTCCAGGCTGTCCGTCAGCCGCTGTTCAATGCCGGGGCGCACCACCAGCCTGTCCACCACAATATCGATCTGGTGCTTTTTCTGCTTATCCAGGGGCGGCACATCATCCAGTTCATACATTTCCCCGTCCACACGCACCCGAACAAAGCCGCTTTTCAGCGCATCCTGAAACAGCTTCACATGCTCGCCCTTGCGGCCACGCACCACCGGGGCCATCAACTGCATTTTGGTGCCCTCTTCCAGGGCCATCACGGTATCCACCATCTGGTCCACCGTCTGCTGGCGAATTTCCTTGCCGCATTCCGGGCAATGGGGCACCCCCACCCGGGCATACAAAAGGCGGAGGTAATCGTAAATTTCCGTCACCGTGCCCACCGTGGAACGGGGGTTCCGGGCGGTGGTTTTCTGGTCAATGGAAATGGCCGGGGACAGGCCCTCAATGGAATCCACATCGGGCTTATTCATCTGCCCCAGAAACTGACGGGCGTAGGAGGACATGCTTTCCACATACCGCCTTTGCCCTTCGGCATAAATGGTATCAAAAGCCAGAGAGGATTTGCCGGAGCCGCTCAGGCCTGTAAACACAATCAGTTGATTGCGGGGCAATTCCACATCCACATTTTTCAGGTTATGTTCCCGGGCCCCGCGCACAATAATTTTTTTCTCCATGTTTGCCTCCCTATCGGATATCACCCTGCAATTATAGCACATATGTTCGCATTTTGGAAGGGGAAAAACATAGAAAATGGGCAAGACGCACGTCCTGCCCACAAAAAGTTTTTTTATATTACGGCATCAGGTATTCCGGGGGGATGCATCCGGCAAATTGCCGCAGGCTTTCCAGCCGGCAGCAATCCACCTCCGGGTGCCGGGAAAGCAGGGAAAACAATTTTCCCTTTCCTTCTTCCATTTCTTCCCGTATCAGCCCCCGGAGCCACACCAGCATGCTTTTTTCCACCCAGTAACGCCATTTCGCACCCGGCACGCACTTTTCCAGGGCCTTGAAGCGCACATACATGGGCGTGCCATCCAGCACATCGTGCCAGATATCGGCATACACAAAATCGTAGTGTTCCCCGGCCGCTTCTTTTTCCACATAGGCAAAGGCATCCGCCTTTATCACCCGGATTTTTTCCTTATCCGGAAACTGGGGCAGAATTTCTTCCTCAAACAAGCGGATTACATCCTGATCCAGTTCCACCACCGTCACCTTTTCCACCTGCTCCATCCGGGCAGCCATAAAGGCGTAATACCCAAGGCCCAGCCCCAATACCAGCACATTCCCTTTTGCGGCGGCTATATCCGCCTTCATGGTTTCCACTTCGTTGGGGGTGATGGCCATCCACAGCCGGCCTTTTTGCAATACCGCCGGGTAGCGGAACCGTTCCGTAAAATAGCCGATGCAGGGAATTTCCCGGCCGTCTTCCATCACAACCGGATCGTCATAGCAAAACAATTCGTAGGGGGCATATTCCTGATGGGTCAATTGCCATTCCCCCCGGGTTTTCTCCGGCAATATCACGGTTTGGTAGAAGGGGTCATTTCGGTAAAGGGCGGCCTCCAGCCGTTTCAGGGCAGGGATGATGTACTTTTCCGCAAGCTGCCGGTGACGGGGATTCAAATCACTATCCAGGCCGCACACGGCGCACACAAGGGCGCAGAAAGCGGCGTGATGATCCATCCCCACGTCGGCGGCAAAGCTTTCCACTTCTTCCTTGGTAAATGGGCAGGCCCTTTCATGCAAAAGGGCAGAAAACAATTCCATCACCGTCAGGTTGTTTTCCAGCATCCTGTCCATTTGGTTCGCCTTCCTTTACTTTCTGTTTTGCACCATGGTGAGGGCGATGCGCTTTTTCTTCATATCCACGTCCACCACCCAAACCTTCACCACATCCCCCACCTTCACCACTTCGGAGGGATGCTTGATGAACTTATCCGCCATCCGGGAAATATGCACCAGCCCATCCTGATGCACGCCGATATCCACAAAGGCACCAAAGTCAATCACATTGCGGACGGTGCCGGTCAATTCCATGCCCGGCTGCAAATCCTTCATATCCAATACATCGGTGCGCAGAACGGGCTTGGGCAAATCTTCACGGGGGTCACGGCCCGGCTTTTCCAGTTCCCGGATCACGTCCTGCAAGGTGGGCAGGCCAAGGCCGGTGATTTCCGCCAGCTTATCCATGCCAAAGGCTTTGGCCTTTTCCCCAATGCCCGGCACGCCGCCCTTCACTTCCTTCATTTCAATCTGCAATGCCTGCAAAAGCAG
>JAZUQI010000269.1:0-1898 GCA_045605625.1 Clostridia bacterium | reverse complement strand
TACCAGAAACACAAAAGCGTCATAGCAGAAGGGCACCACGCAAAGCTCCACCCCGGCCTCTTTGGCCATTTGCAGTTCTTCATCGGAAGGCTCCGTCACCAGAATCAGGTTCACCGGTTTTTCCGGGTCCATCATGGCGTTCTGGGAAATGAGCATGGCGGTGGGGTTGGGTTTGCCTAAAATCAGCCGTTCATAGGCGTAGGGGGTGGTGGAAAAATTCACAAAGCCGTTCAGGTCTTCTTCCGGCAGGTTCAAAAGCTGCCTTGCCAGTTCCATGCCCATGGGCACGGATACGGTGCTTCCGTCAATGGAGGGGTAATTGCCAAAGCCCCGGACGGAAAAGCTGCCGTTCCCGTAAGGGACGGTTTCCCCCAGCTGATACGGGCTTTCTGCCACGAATTTTTGCCAGCCTTCCGGTTTATCCAAGGGCTGGTTGATCTGCACATGGCTGCCTTCGGCAAAGGCCATCAGGGGTACAAGGCAAAGCGCCATCAGCAAACAAAGCATTTTTTTCATGTTCTCAATCCTCCAGGGGTACAATGCGTACATAGTCTTTCATCATAAAGCCGTGGGTGAGGCCGTTGACCATCACTTCGTAAAAATCCCCTTGTTCGCCCAGGATTTCCATCTGAGTGCCGGTGAAGTACCGGCCCAGGGATTGGCTTTCTTTATTGGCTTCGCTGCGCAGATGCACCCGGTTCTGGGGTTTATCGGAAATGACCAGGCCCAGGGTTTTATTATCCCCGGTTTTCTCCCGGGTGATGACGGCGTCGGACAGGAAATATTCGCAATATCCAGCCTGCATGCCATCTTCATCCATATTGATCCATGCCTGGCCGCTCATTTCGCCATCGCCGTAGTAATAGGCCCCCTGGTTGATGGTGAGGTCATCCAAGGAAATGGGATATTCATCGCTGCCGATTTCGTCTTGTATATATTGCAGAAATTCCCCGAAAGGCCGGGTGACGGAAACGCTTTTGCTTTCCTTCCACTCGCTGTAGGTGACGGGAACAGCTTCGTTTTTCGGCCATACGGAGGCAAAGGCAAACAGGGTTTGCGCCGGAGCGATGACCACGTCGCTTTTTTTGATGTAAGCTTTGCGGGAATGGGGATCGGATCTGGAGCGGTTATCCACCACATAATAATCCGAATGATATCCATAGGTGGGGCCGATGGCTTCGCCGCAGTTCAGCTGCATGAGCACTTGGGAAGAGGAATCCGGCTCGGCGTACAGGTTCACTTTTTCGTTCACAGATTTGGGCGATGCAATCAGCCATACCCGTTTATCGCCGTCGGAATAGTGGGCTTCTGCCGGGGTGACCCCTTCATCCCCGTACCACAGGCTGCTTTCCAGCTTGGGGCAGTTATCAAACACCTTGGCAAAGGGAACGGGGTCTTCATCATAGCGGAAGGAAAGATTCACCCCGGCCCGTACCTTTTCTTCCATAGCCGGGCTCATGCTTACCTTTTCCAGGTTCACGCAATCGGCAAAAGCATAGGGGCCGATTTTGGAAACGGATAAGGGAATATTGACGGAAATCAGGCCGCCGCAGTGGTAAAAGCTGCTCCGGCCGATTTCTTTCAGCGTCAGGGGCAGGGAAACGGATTGCAGATAATCGTTTTCCGCAAAGGCGGATTTCTCAATGCGTTCCACCCCGAAAGGCACGTCAAAATGGGCATCTTTCCGGACGTTGGGGTAGGCAAGCAGGGTTTTTCCATCCCTGGAATACAAAACGCCGTCCACCGTTTGGAAGAGGGGATGATCGTCCGGCACCTGATAAGTTTCCACCGTGGTGTAATCCAATACCGGCACGTCCGATACCCCGGCAGGAATATGCAGCGTGCCGAAGGTGCAGGCGTAAAGGTAGGGCAGATCCTCCGTTTCCGGCAGGGTGTAT
>JAZUQI010000268.1:0-4415 GCA_045605625.1 Clostridia bacterium | reverse complement strand
CTGGGCTCCGGCCGTGAATGGGATCTGCATGGCAAGCGCAACGGCCTTGTGATGCTGCCCCCCTTCATGACGCGGGATAACGTGGGCGTGTATGCCGGCTTCCTGGATGCCGTGCGCTCCAACCTGCATTACCTGCGCCGCAGCAAGGAACGTTACGTGGTGGTAACGGATACGCATATCCTCTATTCCGCCAAGTACGATGAAATGCTGGCCGCCCATATCGAAAAGAACGCCGATATCACCCTGCTCTACACCAAGGATTCCTCCATGCGCCGCAACGGTGCCGGCCGCTACATCGATGTGGATGAAACCGGCCGGGTCACGGGCCTGGAAGTGGATCCCACCATCTCCCGCATGCCCTACACCTACATGGAATGCATGTGCGTGCGCCGGGAACTGCTGATTGATCTGGTGGACCGTGCCGTTTCCCGCGGCCAGTATCACCTGACCCGAGATTTGCTGATGAACGGCATTTACGAAGGCACTCTGCGTGTGTATGGCTATGAATACACCGGCAAGGCATGGTACATCGATTCCGTGCAGGCCTATTTCGAAGCCTCCATGGAACTGATGGAAGCAGAAACCCGCCGCAATTTCTTCGACGCCGATCGCCCCGTGCTGACCAAGCTGCGGGATGAAATGCCCTCCCGTTATATCTCCGGCGCCAATGTGAAAAACTGCCTGGTGGCCGACGGCTGCGTCATCGAAGGCACGGTGGAAAACAGCATTCTGTTCCGCGGCGTGCATATCGAAAAGGGCGCCGTGGTGAAAAATTCCATCATCATGCAGGATGGCCAGGTGCACAAGGATGCGGAAATTGACCACTGCATTCTGGATAAGCAGGCCATCATCCGGGAAGAAACCCGGCTCATCGGCCCCCGGAATTATCCCATCGTTGTGGCAAAGGACCTGATTGTGTAATCCGCTTTCCCTCCTTTCTGCCCGCAATTGAATGAACCGATCATGCAGGGCATAAGCACATTATGCCCTGCATATCCTGTGTATTGGCCTTTTTTGCGGCAGGGGGAAGAAAAACAGAACGAGGAGAATGAAACAATGAAAATTCTTTTTACGGCTTCCGAGTGCGTGCCTTTCTGCAAAACCGGCGGTTTGGCGGATGTGGTGGGTGCCCTGGCCCCCGTATTGGCCAAGAAGGGCCATGACGTGCGGGTGATGCTGCCTTTGTACAGCATGATTCCCCATGATTATGTGGCCCAGATGAAGCATGTGATTGATTTTGAAGTGGAACTGGGCTGGCGCAAGCAGTACTGCGGCATTGAAGCCCTGGAAAAGGATGGGGTCACTTACTACTTCATCGATAATAAATATTATTTCGGCCGCAGCTATATTTACGGTATGGGCGGCGATGAATATGAACGGTATGGCTTCTTTGACAGGGCCTGCCTGAACGCCCTGCCCCTGCTGGATTTTGCTCCCGATATCGTTCATGCCCATGACTGGCAGGCTGGCATGATTCCGGCCCTGCTGAAGATCCAGTACCAGCACCTGCCCTTCTACAGCAACATGAAAACGGTGTTCACCATTCACAATCTGCAGTATCAGGGCATCTTCGGCATTCCCGAAGTGCAGGATGTGCTGGGCCTGGGGGACAGCCTGTTTACCGATGATAAGCTGGAATGCTACGGCTGCGCCAACTTCATGAAGGCTGCTTTGGTGTATTCCGATGAAATCACCACCGTCAGCCCCTCCTATGCCGAAGAAATCCAGACGGCCTACTATGGCGAGCGGATGGACGGCCTGCTCCGGGCCAAGAAGGCCCATTTGAGCGGCGTGCTCAACGGCATCGATATCGGCGAATACAACCCGGCCGGCGATCCCCTGCTGCCTGCCCGTTACACTTCGGATGATTTGAGCGGCAAGGCCATCTGCAAGGAAGAACTGCAGAAGGAACTGGGCCTGGAAGTGAAGCCGGATGTGCCGGTGATCTCCCTGATTACCCGTCTGAGCAACCAGAAGGGCCTGGATCTGATTGACCGTGTGATTGGCGAAATCATGGCGGAAGATGTGCAGCTGGTGGTGCTGGGCATGGGCGATGCCCGGTATGTGAACCTGTTCAGCTGGGCGGAACAGCATTATCCCGGCCGGGTGGCGGCCCGTTTCCGTATGGACGGCGCCCTGGCCCATCGCATCTATGCCGGTTCCGATATGTTCCTGATGCCCAGCCAGTTTGAGCCCTGCGGCCTGAGCCAGATGATTGCCCTGCGCTACGGCACCCTGCCCATCGTGCGTGAAACCGGCGGCCTGCGGGATACCGTGCTTTCCTATAACGAGGCCAATAACGCCGGCAACGGCTTCACCTTCTTCAATTACAACGCCCATGATATGCTGTTCACCATCCGCCGGGCCCTGCACTTCTATAACAAGAACAAGGCCATCTGGCAGATGCTGCAAAAGCGTGGCATGGAAGGGGATTATTCCTGGGATCATTCCGCCGAAACTTACCTCTCCCTCTATCAGGATATGCTGAAGGCAGCGGAAGCCCCCAAGGCCAAGAAGCCCCGTGCGCCCCGGAAACCCAAGGTGGACGTAGTGGTGGAAGTGGAAGAAAAGCCTGCTGCCAAAAAGCCCCGTGCACCCCGGAAAAAGAAGACCGAAACCGCTGAATAATCGTTTCAATGGGGCTGCCTGAAACGGGCAGCCCTTTTGCATGGCGTGTGAGATGCAGGGGCCTGTGCGGCCCCCGCACCCCTGCACCAGAAGGCTGTGCCCTCTGGACACCCAATCGGCGAAGGAACGCTTTGAAATGTATCTGCTGTGTGCGCCTGTTACGTTTGGGAGCGAGTATGGATTTCCAGGCGTAAAGAAAACAAGGAAAAGGCGTGGGCGAAAGCCAGCTTTCTCCACGGCCATTTTCCTGTTTTCCCCCGGATGCCAAGGCATCTGGTTGCCAGCAAAGCCGCCCAGCCCGGAAATCAACAGATGTTCTTTAGGCTGCAGCGGAACGTACGAATAAACATTGCGCCATCCGCTGGATAGTTTTTGGGCAACGCCCCATGAAAGCGTTATCATTCAAAAAGGAGAAAATGATGGAGAGAATTGCATCCTTTCAGATCAATCACCTGAACCTGTTCCCCGGCCTGTATGTATCCCGCCGGGATGAAAAAGGCGGCCAGGTGGTGACCACGTTTGACCTGCGCATCACCGCCCCCAACCGGGAACCGGTGGTGGATGTGCCGGCCCTGCACACCATTGAGCATCTGGGGGCCACGTTCCTGCGCAATCACGAAAAGAAAAACGACGTGGTGTACTTTGGCCCCATGGGCTGCCGCACGGGCTGCTATCTTTTGCTGTTCGGGGATTGGACGGCGGAGGAAGCTTTCCCCCTGGTGGATGAAATGTGCGATTTTATTGTGCATTTTGAAGGGGATATTCCCGGGGCCAAGCCGGAAGAATGCGGCAATTTCAGCGAGCAGAACCTGAACATGGCCAAGTTCTATATCGCCAGGTATCAGCAGGAATTGCGGCAGCATAAACGGTTCGCTTACCCGGACTAAAACAAAAGTTTGCATTTTTTGCGGCATTCCTGTATAATATATTCCTGCAATGAAGAAAGGAGGGGCGTGTATGCCGAAAATGACAGGCGTGAAGCCCATTGCCCAGAACCGCAAAGCACGCCACGATTACTTCATTGAGGAATCGCTGGAGTGCGGCATTGAACTGAAGGGCACGGAAGTGAAAAGCATGCGTCAGGGCAAGGTGAACCTGAAGGAAAGCTTTGCCATGGTGAAAAACGGGGAAGTGCTGGTGCAGGGAATGCATATCAGCCCCTATGAACAGGGCAGCATTTTCAACACCGATCCCCTTCGGCCCAAAAGGCTGTTGCTCCATAAAAGCGAAATCCGCAAACTGGGTGCGCTGGTTCAGCGGCAGGGGTATGCACTGATTCCCTTGGATGTATACCTGAAAAATGGCCGCATGAAAATGAACCTGGGCCTGTGCCGCGGTAAACACCTGCATGACAAGCGGGCCACCATGGCGGAAAAAGACGTGAAACGGGAAATGGAACGTGCCATGCGCGGCCGTGCCGAATAAGAGCGTACTGCCTGGGGGTGTACTGGTTTCGACGGGGATCGTCGGGGGTATGGTAAGCGAGCAGCGGACCCTGGCCGCTTAAAAACGGGGAACTTTAAAATTAACTGACAATAATCAGTACGCTTTCGCTGCTTAATGCGGCGCGTCGGCCCTGAGTTGCCTACGGCTCAGGATCCCGGCGTGACATGAGTAGGGAACAGGGCCGCCTAAGCTTTGCGGCGTGCCCGGTAAAATGAAGCTACTGAAGCTGTAAGCCTGTCAGGAGGCGTGCAGCGGAGGGAATGTCAATATCCTGTCTGCGCTCGGAGAAAACTGTACAACTGAATCTTCGGACAGGGGTTCAATTCCCCTCACCTCCACCA
>JAZUQI010000267.1:0-2378 GCA_045605625.1 Clostridia bacterium | reverse complement strand
TGATACCGTGATGGGCATGAACTTGCAGCAGGGCGGCCATCTCAGCCATGGTTCTCCCGTGAACATTTCCGGTAAGTATTTCAATGTGGTGCCCTACGGCGTCAATGACGAAACGGAAATGATCGACTACGATGAAATGCGCAAAATTGCCCTGGAATGCAAGCCTAAGCTGATTGTGGTGGGCGCCAGCGCTTACAGCCGCACCATCGATTTCAAAAAGTGCCGTGAAATCGCAGATGAAGTGGGTGCCTACCTGATGGTGGATATGGCCCACATCGCTGGCTTGATTGCTGCCGGTGTGCATCCCTCTCCCGTGCCTTATGCCGATGTGGTGACAACCACCACCCACAAAACCCTGCGTGGCCCCCGTGGCGGCATGATCCTGTGCAAGGAAAAGTATGGCAAGCAGATTGATAAGGCCGTTTTTCCCGGCACCCAGGGCGGCCCCCTGATGCACATCATTGCTGCCAAGGCCGTGGCTCTTGGCGAAGCCATGACGGATGAATTCAAGGCCTATCAGCAGCAGATTGTAAAGAACGCCGCCGTTTTGTGCGATGAACTGAAGAAGCTGGGCGTGAAAATCGTTTCCGATGGCACCGATAACCACCTGATGCTCCTGAACCTTACCAATTTCGGCATCACCGGCAAGGAACTGGAACACCGGCTGGACGAAGTGCACATCACCGCCAATAAGAACACCATCCCCAACGATCCTCAGAGCCCCTTCATCACCAGCGGCCTGCGCATCGGCACTCCTGCCGTTACCAGCCGTGGCTTCAAGGAAGCGGAAATGGTGAAGATTGCCGGCTGGATCAAGGATGCCATTGTGGACTTTGAAAACAGCAAGGAACGCATCACCAAGGAAGTACAGGAACTGTGCGAAAAGTTCCCCATTTATCAGTAACGCATACAGAAGGAGATACCCAATGAACATTCTGGTTGTGGGCGGCGGCGGCAGAGAACATGCCATCATCTGCAAGCTGCGTGAAAATAAAGCCGTGGAAACGGTATACGCCTTGCCCGGAAATGGCGGCATGGCGGATGTGGCCATCTGTGAAAATATTGCGGCGGATGATGTGGAAAACATCGTGCGCTTTGCCAAGGAAAAGCAAGTGGATTATGTGGTGGTTGCCCCCGATGATCCCCTGGTAAAAGGCTGCGTGGATGCGCTGGAAGCGGAAGGCTTTGCCTGCTTTGGCCCCCGGGCCAATGCCGCCATCATTGAAGGCAGCAAAATCTTTTCCAAGAACCTGATGAAAAAGTATGGCATTCCCACCGCTGCATACGAAGTATTCACCGATGCCGAGGAAGCCCTTTCTTATCTGGAAAAAAGCAGCTATCCCACCGTCATCAAGGCCGATGGCCTGGCCCTTGGCAAGGGTGCGGTGATTGTGAACAGCCTGGAAGAAGCCAAAGACACCGTGAAATCCATGATGCTGGATAAGCAGTTTGGCGAAAGCGGCAGCCGCATTGTGGTGGAAGAATTCATGGAAGGCCCTGAAGTATCCGTGCTGGCCTTTACCGATGGGAAAACCATCAAGCCCATGGTTTCCTCCATGGACCATAAACGGGCCCTCGATAACGACGAAGGCCTGAATACCGGCGGTATGGGCACCATCGCCCCCAACCCCTATTACACCGAAGAGGTGGCCAAGGAATGCATGGAAAAAATCTTCCTGCCCACCATCCGTGCCATGGAAAAGGAAGGCCGCCTGTTCCAGGGCTGCCTGTTCTTCGGGCTGATGATCACCAAAGACGGCCCTAAGGTGATTGAATACAACTGCCGCTTTGGTGACCCGGAAACCCAGGTTGTGCTGCCCCTTTTGAAGAGTGATTTGCTCACCATCATGCAGGCCACCAAATCCGGCACGCTGGATCAGGCGGATGTGGAATTTGAAGATCAATGTGCCTGCTGCGTCATCGTGGCATCGGATGGCTATCCCCTCAGCTATGAAAAGGGATATGAAATCACCATTCCGGATGAAATCAAGCCCCATGTGTTTGTGGCCGGTGCCAAGATTGCCAATGGCAAACTGGTGAACAACGGCGGCCGTGTGCTGGGCGTGGTAGGGAAGGGCGAAACCCTGAAAGACGCCATTAATACAGCCTATGCCCGCACCCGTCAGGTGCATTTCAAGAATGCATACTATCGCAGAGATATCGGTAAGCGAGCCCTGCAAGCAGGAGGAGAGGAATAAATATGGTTTACCGGATTTATGTGGAAAAGAAAAAGGAACTGGCGCTGGAAGCCAATGCCCTGCTTTCGGATATTCGTTCCCTTCTGAATATCCAGAGTGTAAAAAACGTGCGCATTATCAACCGCTATGATGCGGAAGATATGGAAAAAGAACTGTTCGATTACGCCTGCAACACCGTGT
>JAZUQI010000266.1:0-4357 GCA_045605625.1 Clostridia bacterium | reverse complement strand
CCTTCCCGGCAGCCGGAAAATGATCCCATGGAAGCGCCCCCGGATGCACCGCTTCTCTGGCCGCTATTGATTGCGCTGCTGGTGATCCTTCTGCTTGCCCTGCGGTATGTGGGAACGCTGCCGGAAAACCGGGCCAAACGGCACAAGGAACAGGCGGAAAGCATTTTCTATCAGGCCATGGAAAGCGTGCTTTCCTTGATGCAGCTCAAACGGCACCCGGCCCAAACCCTCCACGGCTTTGCGGAAAAGGTGGCAGAGAGGGGCCTTGCCGATGCGGCGGATACTATCACCGCCTACGCCGAAAGCCTGTACGGCAACCGGCACGATGCCGAAAAACTGCTGTGCAGCCAGTACCGGGCCCTGTACCACCGCTTGCCCCTGGCGAAAAAAATGCTCTTCCGGCTCAAATCCATGGCCGGGCGCAGCTGAACAGGCAAATTTTTCCTGCGTTATTACGTTTTTTGGGATATTTTGAAATTTCTTTCGCAAAAATATGTAGAAATTATTGCATTTCACTTGATTTTTGGTAGCATTTTCGTGTAAAATAGAAACT
This sequence comes from Clostridia bacterium, assembly GCA_045605625.1. Taxonomy (GTDB): domain Bacteria; phylum Bacillota; class Clostridia; order Christensenellales; family Aristaeellaceae; genus RUG563. The sequence continues at coordinate 3,804 of JAZUQI010000266.1, read as the reverse complement.
GATAGCAACTGCACCGAAGAAAAGCAGCCTGCATATCGTAGGAAGGATGAAAAATCGTGGCCAAACGGATTTTGCTTGTTGATGATGAACCTTTGATTCTGAAAGGGCTTCGTTTTACGCTGGAACAGGAAGGATACGAAATTCTCACCGCTGCCGACGGCGAAGAGGCATTGCAGGTGTTTTTTGACCAGCAGGTGGATTTGGTGCTGCTGGACGTGATGCTGCCCAAGCTGGATGGCATTCAGGTGTGCCAGCGCATTCGGGAAAGCAGCAATGTGCCCATCCTGATGCTGACGGCCAAGGGCGAAGATATGGATAAGATTCTGGGCCTGGAATACGGTGCGGATGATTATATGACCAAGCCCTTCAATATCCTGGAAGTAAAGGCCCGCATCAAAACGGTGCTGCGCCGTGCTGCCCAGCCTTCTGCCAACGAAGAAAAGAAAATCATCACCGTGCACGATATGGAAGTGAATATCGTGAACCGTTCCGTTACCCTGGGGGGCAAGGAAGTGCGGCTGACGGCCAAGGAATTTGACCTGCTGCAATTGTTCATCACCAACCGGGGGAAGGTGTTCAGCCGGGAAACCATGCTGGAAACCGTTTGGAAATATGATTATATGGGCGATGCCCGGACGGTAGACGTGCATATCCGCCGTCTGCGTGAAAAGATTGAACGCAACACCGCTAAGCCGGAGTTCATCTTCACCAAGTGGGGAGTGGGCTATTATTTCACCGATAAGGATTAAAAATCCATTCACCAGCATTCGCTGGAAAATTTTGCTCGCCTTCCTGTTGATCGTGGGCCTGTCGTTTTTTGCAATGGCAGGCTCGCTGAGCAGCATGGTAGGCGATTATTTGTTCAACCAACGAATCCGGTCGGACAGGACGGGGCTGGAAAGCCTGGCGGTGCGCATTGCCGGGGATGTAAGCCGGTGCGACGTGCCCTCCATCCGCAATGAACTGGCCCTGGCCAGCGGCGAAATGGGCGGCCGCATCCTGCTATTGGATGAAAACGGCAAGGTGCAGGTGGATAGCTTTGGCGAAATGAACGGCATCCGCCTGCAATACCCGGAAGTGACCAGCGTGCTGGTAAAAGGCGTGCCAACGGATTACGGCATTCACGAACTGGAAACCGGGCATCAATTGGATACCGGCAATTTGCTGTTCACCAGGCGTGGAAACGCCTCCTGGGTGGGCTATTGCTCCGCCGGGGTGGTGCACGCATCGGATATCATCGGCGTGCTTCTTCTGGTTTCCCCGGTGCAGGAGATGATGCAAAACCTCTACCAGTTGCAGGACCAGATGGTGCTGATTTTCATCATCATTGCCGCCGCCGTGCTCATTTGCGCCATGGTATTCGCCCAGCACATCACAAAGCCCGTAGGCGGCCTCATGCGGGGCATTCAGCGCATGTCCAAGGGGGATTTTTCCGCCCGGGTGACGGTGAAAAATTCCGGCGAATTCCGCCAGCTGGCCCAGGCCTTCAATTCCATGTCCGAAAAGCTGGAAAACTTGGACCAGAGCCGCAACCAATTCGTTTCCAACGCCAGCCATGAACTGAAAACCCCTCTGGCCACCATGAAAATCATGCTGGAAAGCCTGATTTATCAGCCGGATATGGATAAGGAACTGCGGGCGGAATTCATGAGCGATATCAATTCGGAAATTGACCGGCTTTCCAACGTGGTGAGCGACCTGCTGACCCTGGTGCAGATGGACAGCCAGAATGTAAAGCTGACCCGGGAAAACCTGTCCATTGCCGCCCTCATCAAGGAAAACGCCCACCGCCTTCAGCCCATTGCCGATCAGAAGGGCCAGCAAATTGCCCTCACCCTTTCCGATCCCTGCGATATCTATGCCGATCGCAGCAAGCTGAACCAGGTGATTTACAACCTGATGGAAAACGCCGTGAAATACACCCAGTCCGGCGGCCTGATCCGGGTTTCGCTGGTGCGGCAGGGCCGGGATGCCATCTTCACCGTGGCGGATAACGGCCCCGGCATTCCCAAGGAAAACCTGCCCCATGTGTTTGACCGCTTCTACCGGGTGGATAAAGCCCGCAGCCGGGAAAAGGGCGGCACAGGCCTTGGCCTTTCCATTGTGCATCAGTTGGTGCTGCACCACGGCGGCGCCATCCGGGTGGAAAGCGAAGAGGGCAAGGGCGCATCCTTTATTGTGGAATTGCCGCTGCATCAAGGGTGAAATAGGAATTCAGAATTAAGAATTCGGAATTCAGAATTAAGAATGTGAATGATTTAATCCCGGTGTGTGCTGTTTTGCAGAATGCACCGGGATTTTTCGCAAGGATTTCAACAAAGACCATTTCTTCACAAAAGAAACCGCAAAAAGCCGCCCACAGATCATGTGGCGAAAAATCAAAAAAATACGCAGACAGTAAGCGTGATGGATAAGGAAGGAGTTATGACACAAACAAAGGGAACCGCGAGGGGTTTCACCCCCCCACCCCACCAGGGGCCTTGCCCCTGGACCCGGTAGCGGATATGGAAGTCTTGTATAATGAGCAATGTGCCGCTGTGGATTGGGAGACGCAAAAGTATTGCCCTGCCACACACGGGCACGGCGGCTAAGTGCCGCCTACCGGATGCAAAGCATCCGGGAAAACGTGAATAAAGCCGGGAGAGAAAGTAATGTTAACTTTCTCTCCCGGCTTTTTCTCGTTTTCATTGTGCCCGTGGTGAAGAATGTATCCGTTTCTCCAGTTTCATGCGCAGACCGTCCGTTGGAAAGTGTGCGCATTTTCGCATACTGGGTGCAGGGAGTTCCTCCCTGCCGTGGGGTACAGGGGACGAGCAGTCCCCTGCTCCGCCATGTCACCGCTCATTTGCCAAGGAAACAAAGGCTCACTTCGCCTGGCGGTAGCCCATGGTCATCCGGGTGACCACGCCGTTTTCCAGGTAATAGCTGAGGGTCACGATGGCGCTGTCCTCCGCCCGGACGTAGGAATAATCAATGCGGTCATGGAGATTATCCAGGTGGAACATTTTGCCCCAATCCTTGCCGCTATTATCGTAGTTCCAGTACAGGCTGCGGTCGCCGTTGCTGTCATGGGGCTGGCCCACATCCCGGAACTGGGCGGTGATTTCCGCTTCGGTATCTCCAATCCGGGTTTTCCGGGGGCCGGCCATGGCCGAATTGGTGGTATCCAGATGATACAACACATACCCGTCGGACACCATCACAAACTTGGCTTCGCCCCAGTTATACGTCAGCTTCAGCTTCACGCCCCGGACGGATTCATCCTCAAATTCCACTTCCGCATTGGGCTGGCCGTACTTGCGCACAAAGGCATCCCGGCTGGTTTTCATAATCACCACGTCCGCCAGTTCATCGTTATTATTGAAGAACTTTTTGAACGCCACGTTATTGATTTTGAATTCTCTTTCCAGCACGTTGCTCACCTTGCCATAGCCATTCACCGCAATGGCCTTCAGCATCACCCGGCCCCCGGGCAGCAAAATGCCTTCGCCGTCATACACCGGGGAATTGGAGGTGGGGGTTTGCCCGTCCAGCGTGTAATACATGGTGATATCCTTTTGCTGGGCGGTGGCATCGGAACGCTTATCATCCTCCCCTTCCAGGTAGCGCAGGCGCACACGCTGGCGCTAAGTCGGATCGTAGCCATGTCGTTCTGTGGGCCAAGGAGGTGTTTCATACATTTGTCTTCCTAAGACCGCTTGGCCTCCGACTTGTAATACATGGTGATATCCTTTTGCTGGGCGGTGGCATCGGAACGCTTATCATCCTCCCCTTCCAGGTAGCGCAGGCGCACACGCTGGCGCT
>JAZUQI010000265.1:0-9144 GCA_045605625.1 Clostridia bacterium | reverse complement strand
AAATTGCCGGAATATGTGCTGACCCATGGAAACGCCTGCCTTTTGTATCACCTGGTGAAGGATGGAATGGAGGGCGGCACGCTGATTGATGAAATGTGCGCCATGCCGTCGGATGACCAGCAAATGCTGGCCCGGAACATCGTCACCATGACGGAAAAGGTGCGTCCGGAGCATATCTCCCTTTCCGATGCGGTGCGGAACGCAGGGGTGAAGTGATGCGTTCTTTACGTGAAAAACTGCAGGCCACATCCCGTGCGCCCCTTCTCAAAAAGGAAGCGCCCACGGACTGCTATGTGAAAGAAATCCGCACGCCGGTTTCGGAATTTGCCCTGAACGGCCTCATCCGGGGAGATCATCTTTTCCTGATGCTGGGGGGCCAATGGCAGGATGTGCGCAAGGAAGATATACTCTTTCTGGATACGGAAACCACAGGCCTTTCCCACGGGGCAGGCACGGTGGCGTTTTTAGTGGGCGTTGGGTATTTTGAAGCGGATGCTTTTGTTGTGCGGCAATATTTGATGCGGGATTACGACGAAGAAGGGTTCCTGCTGGAAAAGGTATTGCAGCATTTATCCGAAAAAACCACCTTGTGTACCTTTAACGGGGCCAGCTTTGATATGCCCCTATTACAGGCAAGGTTTACAATGAATCGCATGCGGAATCCGTATTATTTACAGCATATTGATCTTTTGCACGTGGCAAGGCGTGTGTGGAAAATGCGGCTGAAAAGCTGCCGCCTTTCCCGGCTGGAGGAAATGGTGCTGGGCATTGTGCGTGAAGATGATCTGCCTGGGGCCCTGGTGCCGGAGAGGTATTTCCAATACCTGAAAACCAAGGATTTTTCCCTGCTTGAGGATATTCTGGAGCATAACGGGCAGGATATTATCTCCCTGGCCCATTTATTGCACCGGCTGATCGTATTGCACGATACGCCCCTTTGCGCTAATAAAGCGGAGGATTTATTCAGCCTTGGCCGGGTGTATGAAATGCGTGGCCGGCCGGAAAAGGCACGGGTGTGCTACCGGGCGGCGGATGAAGGCAGTATATCCGCCATGGCCAGGGCACGCATTGCGGAAACCTACCGCCGGGAAGGGGATACCGCGCAGGCGGCGAAAGTGTATGAAACCATGATCCGCTGCCGTCAGGGCGGCATCGCCCCCTTGATTGCCATGGCAAAGATTTGCGAACACAAAAGAAGGGATATCAAAGGGGCCATCGAATATACACAAAAGGCCATTATGCTGTGCTCCGAAAGGGAAGAGGGCGATATGGCCGCCCTGCAAAAACGATTTGAACGCCTGATGAGAAAGGCGAGGAAGGAATGAATTTTATGGGCTTTATGGATGCGCTGAAGGCAAGGCAGGCTGTGAACCTGCACCAGAAGGGGCAGTATGATAAGGCGTTTGCCGTATATGAAGAACTGTATGGGAAGGGCTATGTTTCGGCGGTGTATATGCTACCTTATTCCGTGCTGCTTTTGCGGCGGGGGGATGTGGAAGAAAACTTCCTGAAAACCAAAGAAGTGCTGAAAAAGGCGGAAAAGGCCCCGGATTTAAGCCCCGAAAAGCGCCAGCAATTGCTGATGAACTACGCCGTGGCCCAGTATAAACTGGGGGAAATGGAAAAGGCCCTGAACCTGTTGGAAGCGGCCCACCGCAAAAACCCCAGCGGCATCATCTACGAATCCCTCGGCTTTTTGTATGTGGAAGCAGGGGATCAGGAAAAGGCCCTTGCCTTTAACCTGGAAGCCCTGGAATATGACGAAGAAGACGCAGTGACGCTGGATAACCTGGGGCAGACGTATTACCGTCTTTTGAACGATAAGGAAACGGCCCGGGCATATTTTGAAAAGGCCCACGCCATCCGCAGCGCCCAGATTGATACGCTGTATTTCCTCTCCCGGTATGACCTGGAAGAGGGCAAAAAGGAAGACGCCATCGAAAAGCTGGAAAAGGCACGGGAAGGCCGCTTCTCGCCCTTGAATTATGTCACCCCGGCCATGATCGATGAGGAACTGAAAAAGCTGAAAGCGTAAGGAAAAGAAGCTGTTCATAGCAAGGGTTACAAGTTGCAGACAAAGGATCTGTGTGCTCAAGCAAGAAAAGATGATATAGATTTCAAACGCAATCGTTGATTAAGTTCCATTTTGCCGAGCATACGACTCTCTGCTTTCCCATCGCTTCAGGAGGGCGAATTATACGTACTGTTCCAGTGCATTACGTTTGAAGGGGTTCATAAGTAAACGAGCATCCGATCTTTTCGACGGATGCTCGTCTTTTCTCGTTGTTGAAAAAATTCAACTTAAGAACTTTTCCGCCAGAGCAGCTTCTTTTTTGTTATTTGGGTTCGATGGGAATCCACACTTCGTACCAGCGTTCTTTCACACGCTTGGCCCGGTCTGCCCACAGGTGCAGCACTTCCAGGGCCAAATCGCCCTTTTGCCGATAGCCGGAGGAAGGCAGCCAGCCGTGAAAAATCTGGTCAAACAGTTTGGGGAATTCCTCCCAGGCTTTGCCGCCTTTGCCGGTGCGGAAGCAGGCATAGGTTCCGGCAGGAAGGGTGAAGCAGGCAAGGTCTTCGCCCACACACTTTTCTTTTTCCCTTGCAATCATGTATTCCCGCTCACCCTGCCAGATGCCGTACCATACGCCGTCCATGATGGTGCAGGAAGGGTCGTTCCACTTTCCCTGGCTCTTTTTGCCAAGGCAAATCCGTCCGGGCACATCCTCAAAACAATCATAATCAGACCACATTCTGTTTCTCAATTCTTCCCGATGGGTATAGCCCTGGCCTTGGTAGGGGTAAGAAAGGCCGTATAATTTGGTTTCCGGTAATTCAAGCAGTTGAAAATCCATTTCTTTTGCTCCTTTGATGGTGATGTGAAAGGAAGCGGGTGGATAGATTTTCAAAGAGCCGCCGCATTTTCTGTATTGCGACGGCGAAAGGACGTGTTGCCGTGCAAAGGCACGGGAAAAGGCAGCGCTGCTGTCCCAGCCGTATTTAATGGCCACATCAATCAGCGGCGTACGGCTGTTTCTGATTTCCAGCGCCGCAAGGGTCAGCCGTCGTCTGCGGATATATTCCGTCAGCGTCATCCCGGTCATGTAGCTGAAGAAACGAAGAAAACTATCCGGCGATACACAGGCAATTTCCGCCGCTTTTTCCACATCCCATTCTGCGCACAAATGGGTTTCGATGTATTCCATGGCGGCGTTCAGTTGATTGAGCATATCCATCCGTTTCACCTCCCGAAAGCAAGTATAGCAAAAAACGCCCGGCCATGAATGACTTTTTCCGGGCGAAAAATGGAAATGTTTATCGGTTTAGTTGCTCATAGGCGCTTTCCATCAGTAGGTGGAAGGCCTGGCCTTCCGGGGCTACGAAGGGCCTGTCAAAATGGGGCATGCCGCACACATTCCGCACAAGGCCGTATGCATCCACCTGGGAAAGGGCAGCCTTTCGTGCAAGAAGGGCGGGTGGAAGATAATCAACGCTCAGCCACTTTTCCCGGATGCCCCGGAAGATGGTGTACGCCAACATTTGCCCGAAATTCACTTCCAGGAAAGTGCTTTCATCGTCCAATACATCATGAAACATACCGCATTCTGTTTGGAAGGGCAGGGCGGCGTCCACAAGGAGCGTGATCTTTTCAATCAGCTCCTGTTTTTCTTTTATCATTTCGCAGGGCAGCAAGGAAAGTAATCGAGCCATCCCAGCCATGGCCCAGCCGTTGCCAACGCCCCAGCAATCTTTCCGAAGGAAAACGCCGGTGGTTAGGTTTTTGCGGTGGGAAAGAAGATGCTTTTCTTTATCCAATAAAGCTTGCCAATAGCCGTTCATTTGTGCTACCGCTTCCCGGTAATGCCCAGCACGGGCCAGGAAGGGGGGCAGCATATAGAAGGAATCCACCCACACTTCCGGTGCATCCATCAGATGATACACAAGGCCTTCCTTGCTTCTCGGGGCAGCATCCAGCGCCCAATGCAGCAGTTTTTCTTTGGCTGTCAGCAGGAAAGGATCCTGCGTTTTTTCGCAGGCGAAAATCAGCGCTTCGCCGATGGCGCAGGGGTCCGTCACCGCCCCTTGATTGCCGATATCGGCGCAGCGGCCGTCGGGCAGCTGGCGGTTTGCCCCTTCCAGGGCCAGAAGGATGGCCGTTTCTTCCTCGCCGCATTCCAAAAAGGCCTGGGCCACCACACCCTGCTCCCAGCTGTAACGCTGCATGGCAAGGGTGGCCCGTTTCACTTTTTCATATAGCATGGCATTCATGGAGGGAACCTCCTGATGTTGTTTTAATCATTATAACAGAAAGGAACGAAATTGTCATTATTTCGGAAGAAAAGGGTTGTTTTTGGAGCAGGAGAAAACAGAAACAGGGAGAAATGAACACCGTCTGCAATTATTACGAAACGAAAGGGCAAAGCACCATGAAATTTTTTCGCAAGAGGGGCCCGGGTACGCTGAAACTATTGTATGACGAAGCCCGTTTGCAGCCCCATGTGCGCAGGGGCCTGAACTGGATTTTAGGGGGCAACCTGTGCGGCAATCTGCACGGGGCCATCTGCGGCGGCGGCACCACAGCCATGGTGGGCCTGGCTGGGCTGCTGGGGGCCGGGGATATGGAATTTGGTTTGTTGGTGGCTATTCCCCAGATTGCGGCCCTGCTGCAAATTCCATTTTCCATGCTGGTGAACAAAACCAGAAAGCGGAAAATTTATATCCTCACTTTCGGCATCTTTTCCCGAATTTTGTGGCTGCTGTTTGGCTTTTTGCCCCTGCTTTCCAAAACGCCGGAAAGCAAGCTGCCCCTGTATACGCTGATTACCTTGCTTGGCCTGTCTTCCGCCTGCGGGGCGGCCATTAATGTGTGCTGGTTCCCCTGGTTTTCGGATTTGGCCCCCATGCGCATCCGGGGCAGGTGGCTGTCTTACCGGGATCGCATCATTGCGGTGGCGGCGCTGCTGTTTGGGCTATTGGTAGCCTATTTGCTGGACGTATTGCCCATCCAATCCAAATACATTGTGATTTTCCTGGTGGGCGGTGCCTTTGGCGTGATGGACATGATCTGCTTTGGTTTTGTGAAGGAAGAGCCCATGAAACCGGCAGAAAAAGCCCTGAGCGTGAAAAAGAGCCTGAGCGAAATCCTTCGCAACAAGCCCTTTATGCGGGTGGTTGTGATGTGGACGGCCTGGTGCTTCACGGCCAACCTTTCCGGGGCGTATTTAACGCCGTATGCCATGAACGTGATGCAACTGGATTTTTTGCAGATCACCCTGTTTGGCACGGTGGCGGCCTCCCTTGCCACGGCCCTGATTATTCCCAAATGGGGCAAGGCGCTGGATGCCCACGGCAGCCGGAACGTGATGCTGGTGGCCGGAATTGGCGCCGCCATCACGCCCATTGCTTATCTAATGTCCACCCCCGGCAATGTGCTGCCCACGCTTTTGCATAATGTGGTGGGCGCCCTGTTTTGGAGCGGCACAAACCTGGCGGCAAACAGCCTGCAGCTTTCCAATTCCCCGGATGAAAACCGGCCCATGTACATTGCCATTTTTTCCTGCATCACCTGCCTTGTGGGCACGGCCTTTGGCACCATGGCCGGCGGCTGGCTGCTGACCATGGCCCAGGAAAACGGCTGGTTTGGCGGCTGGTTTGACCGCTACAAGGCATTGGTTACCCTTTCGGTTCTGTTGCGGCTTGGGATCACGCTGCTGCTTGTTCCCGGTATGGCGAATGAAAGCGCATCCGGGGCCAGGGATGTGGTGCGGTTTATGCTGCATCTGGAACGGGATCCCTTCACGAGAAAGCCACATCTAACAGCATCATGGCGGCAAAAGAAACAATAAACAGGATGGTGGGCAGGGGAGATGGGTTTCCCTCTTTTCCGGAGGGAATCATTTCATCCGCCACCACAAAAATCATGGCCCCGGCGGTGAAGGAAAGAATATAGGGAAGCAGGGGCGTGAAAAAGGACGTAAAGCAAAAGGTGATCACGGCGCCAATGGGCTCCACAACGCCGGAAAGCACGCCAAGCACAAACGCCTTTTTCCTTGAAACGCCTTTAGCGTACAGGGGCGCATAAATGATGGCCCCTTCCGGAATATTCTGAATGGCAATGCCAAGGGACAGCATCAAGGCCCCTAAAAGGGATACCATGCCCGTTTGATACAGCCCGGAAAGGGCCACCCCCACAGCCATCCCCTCCGGAAAATTATGAAGCGTGACGGCTAGCATCAGCATGCTGCCGTCTTTTTTTGCATGCGGTTTTGCGAGAAACTTTTCTAACAGCAAAATGCATAAGCCACCAAGAATAAAACCCGAAACCGCCGGAAGCCAGGGAGCGGCAGCGCTGGATAATTCAATGGATGGAAGCAGCAGGGAAAAGAAAGAGGCGGCGGTCATCACCCCGGCGGCCACGGCGTTGAGATAACCAAGGTTTTTGGAAGAACAAATGCCGCCTGCGCACATGGCAAGCAAAACGCCCAGCACCGTGCCGAAAAAGGGCAGCAGAATGCCGGGAAGAACAGCGGTTTCCATCATGCGGCACCGCCTTTATCAAAACAGGATTTAGCCATAAAAAAATCCCTTCTTTCACAAGGAATGAAACACCAGTTCATTCTATGTTCCGGAAGGGAAAGGGGTGCAAATTATAAAAGGGTGGGAAGCCTGGCAATCAGTTCCATATCTTCCGTGCTGCCCTGGGCAAAATCCGCTTTGCCGCCGCCCCGGGCCCCTGTTTTGAGAAGGAGGGCAGCCATATCCTCGGTGCGGTCAGCGCTTCTGGCAAAGAGCAAAAGCAGGCCCTTTTCCCGGGGGCAGGCAAGGAACAAGAGCGTGTTTTCCTGCTGCAACAGGGCCTTTGCCGTTTGCTGCAAAATACTTGCATCGGCAAAGGGCAGGGTGCAGCAATAGCATTTTGCGCCAAGAAGGGAAGTTTCCTTGCCGGAAACATAGGCAAGCGCCGCTTCCGAAAGCTTTGCCTGCAGTTCCTTCTTTTCCGCTGCGCAGCTATCCATATATTTGGAAAGGGCGGCAGGGGCGGTGTGCACGTCGGCGGAAAGCAGGCTGCCCATTTCACGCACGGCATGGGCCGCATCCTGATAAGCCTGAATGGCCCGCATGCCGGCAACAAACGTAAGCCGCATATTGCCACGAGAAGGGGCGGTGGACAAGATTTTCACAAGGCCGATTTGCCCGGTGGTGCCGGGATGGGTTCCGCCGCAGGCCACCATTTCAAAATCCCCCATGGCAACGATGCGGATATGCTCCGATACCGTGGGCTTTTTGCGGATGGGCAGCTTTTCCAGTTCCTCTTCATCCGGAAACCAGCAGCGGATTTGGTGGTTTTCCTGAATGCGGTGGTTCACCAGGCATTCCAGGCTTCTTGTTTCTTCATCGGTAAGGTGGGTGCGGCCATTCGGCATGGTGATATCGATGGTGGATACATCGCTGCCGGTATGCAGGCCGATGGTAACGCCCTTCATGGTTTCCCAGATGGCCCCGGCAATCATGTGATCCCCGGCGTGCTGCTGCATATGGTCAAACCGGCGGTTCCAGTCAATCTCCCCATGCACTTTGGCGCCAACAGGAATTTCCTCTTTCACATGATGCCACACCACGTTGTTTTCCACCGTCACATCCGAAACTTGGATTTTTCGGCCGTTCACCGAAAGGAAGCCCGTGTCAAAGGGCTGGCCGCCAGAAGTGGGGTAGAAGGCGGATTGGTCAAGGGCCACGGCCCCTTCCTTTACCGCAACCACCGTGGCATCGAAAGAAATGAGATAGGCGTTATCGTAATACAGGCGGTTGGTTTCCATAGCGTTTCCTTTCTAAAACGAATACGGCCCAAAGCATGCTTCAAGCCGTAAAATAATGTTATTCTTCTGCCGCTTCCAATTCTTCCGATGCTTCTTCCCAGGCGGTGAAGGCATCGTTCAGGGCATCTTTCAGCTGCTGATATTCCTTGGCGGCAGCGGCGGCCTTTTCCGGCACGGAATACACTTCCGCCGTGGCCATCAGCGCTTCCTGAGCGGCAATTTTCTCTTCCAGCAGGGTAATTTGCTTTTCGGCCTGGTTCACTTTTTCCTTCAGGGCCTTTTTCTGTTCCCGGGCCAGGCGGATTTTGCGCTTTTCTTTTCCGGCTTCGGTCTTCGTCATATCGGCAAAGCGGATATCTTCCGTGGGCCGTGCGCTTTCCCAGGCAAGCCGGGCTTGATAATCATCAAAATTGCCCTTGTATTCCTTCACGCCGTTTTCGGACAGCACCAGCACCCGGTTGGCAAAGCGGTTGATAAAATAGCGGTCATGGGAAACGGACAGGATGGTGCCTTCAAAATTTTCCAGGGCATCTTCCAAAACTTCCCGGCTATCCATATCCAGGTGGTTGGTAGGTTCGTCCAGTAGCAGCAGGTTATCCTTTTGCAGCATCAGCTTGGTGAGGGCCACCCGGCCTTTTTCGCCGCCGGAAAGGGTATGGATGGGCATAAACACATCTTCCCCCGTAAACAGGAACAGGCCCAGGGCGCCACGCACTTCGCTTTGTTCCATTCTTGGGAACTGATCCCACACTTCATCCAGCACCGTTTTTTCCGGGTGCAGGGATTTTTGCTGCTGGTCGTAATAGCCGCAATCCACATTGGCCCCCCAGCGGATATAGCCCTTATCCTGTTCCAGTTCGCCCATGATGCAGCGAAGCAGGGTGGATTTGCCAATGCCATTGGGGCCAAGAAGGGCAATACGATCCCCGGCACGCACATCAAAATGCACGTTGGAAAACAGGGTGCGCCCATCGAAGGATTTTTCAAAATCCCGCACCGCCATCACATCATCCCCGGTGCGGCGCTTGGCACGGAAGGAAAAGCGCACCTGGTGTTCGTCCTCCGGCCGCTCCAGCCGCTCCACCTTTTCCAGCCGCTTTTCCCGGCTTTCGGCGGCCTTGATGGATTTTTCCCGGTTGAAGGATTTATACCGGGCGATGATGGCTTGTTCCCGTTCAATAAACTTTTGCTGCTGTTCCCAGGCACGCATGCGGATTTCAAACCGTTCTGCCCGCTGGGGCATATAGGCGGAATAATTGCCCAGGTAGGTTTCTGCATGGCCAAGGAGAAGTTCCGTGATATGGGTGCAGATATGATCCAGAAAATA
>JAZUQI010000264.1:0-5159 GCA_045605625.1 Clostridia bacterium | reverse complement strand
ACCGCCACAAAGCCCCCCTTGGAGAAGCACACATCCGGCTTTATTTTGCCAATCAGCCAGGCGGATTGAAACGCCCCTCCGATCACCCGGAAGGGATCAGTGAAATTTTTCCAATCAAAATAACGGCGCAGCTTGCCACTTTGCACGGCGTGGTATTGAACGCCCGGAAGATTGCCCATCATTTGCCGTTCAATGCCGTTCTTGGTGCCGATATAATGCACCTCATAGCCCTTTTCCATCAGATGGGGCAAAATGGCCTGATGGGGCGTTACATGCCCTGCGGTGCCGCCGCCGGTTAATACAATGCGCTTTGCCATGAAAGCATCTCCTTTTTTCGCACTTGTTTCCTGCCCTATTATAGCATACCTGCCCTTCCCTGTTCAACCGCTTTTCCCCTTCCGGGATGATTTTCCCCTGTTCCTTCGTTTCTTTTTTGTGCAGATGCACGGCTGCCTATGGCACTTTTTTCGGTTTCGTGCTATACTGGATTATGCGCAAGAAAGCGTGTAAAATGCGTCTTTGAAGGAGCTTTCCGTGAAGTATTTACGTCGGTTTTTGTGGTATGTTGCCTCCCGGCTGGCCATCATCCTGATTGTGCTGGGGCTTATTACCACTGCCTTTTATTTTTCCATGAACGCCACCAACATCTACATCATCTTAAAAGACGGCATGGCCAAACGGGCTCAGGTGGTGTTGATGGATACGGGGGACGACCTTTCCGTTTACTTCGCCCCGGCCTACCTGGAGAGGGATACCATGCTGCTGGACGTGAAAAACGGCTCCTCCACCTACCGGAATTTTTATTCCGTTACGGGTATTGACCATCGTATCCACCTGGATTCTTTCTGGTGCTGGCCCTGGGATGATACCGCCCGGGCCACCATCACCGAATCCATTCCCGGCATAGACGGCAAGGTGAAATCTTCCGCAAGGCAGGCCGCCCAGGAGCTTTCCCTGCCCACCCAGCCCAAATGGCAAACCGTTAAATACGATGTGCTGCTCACCCGGGAAAACAATCAATGGCGCATCAAGAACCTTTCCGTGGTTCAATATCTGAACGAATGAGGCTCCCTATGCATCTGGCATTAGCACCCATGGCCGGTATCACCGATCAGGTGTTCCGGAAAATTTGTTTTGAACAGGGCTGTGACCTGGCCACCACCGAAATGGTATCGGCCCAGGGCTTTTTAACCGCCCCTAAAGATCGCAACGCCTATCGCTTTTTGCTGGCCCGGGATGAAAACGAAGGCCCCCTGGCCGTGCAGATTTTCGGCTCCAACCCCGTGCATATGGAGGCCGCTGCCGCCAGGCTTTCCGAAATGGGGCTGTTTTCGGCGGTGGATATCAATATGGGCTGCCCGGCCCAGAAGGTGGTGGGAGGGCAAAGCGGCAGCGCACTGATGAAGGATATTCCCCTGGCGGCGGAAATTGTGCGGCGCTGCGTGAAAGCCTCCCTTTTGCCGGTGACGGTGAAAATGCGCATCGGATGGGATGAGGATTCCATCAACGCCGTGGAATTTGCAAAGGCCGTTACCGATGCCGGGGCCGCTGCCCTGACAGTGCACGGCCGCACCAGGAAACAGCAGTATTCCGGCAAGGCCAACTGGGAGGAAATTGCCAAGGTGCGCCGGGCCGTTTCCGTGCCGGTGACTGCCAACGGCGATATCTGGGATGCTTCTTCCGCCCTGGAATGCGCCAAAGTGACGGGGTGCACCTCCCTGGCCATGGGCCGGGGCGCCCTGGGCAACCCCTTTCTGTTCCGGGAAATCAAGGCCGCTTTCGCCGGGGAACCTTATGAAAAGCCTTCCTTTGAAACCATCATGCATCTGGCCCTGCGGCACTGCGAAGAAATGATTGCCTGGAAGGGCGAAAAAAGCGGCATGCTGGAAATGCGCAAGCACCTGGGCTGGTATGTAACGGGCCAGCGTGGCGTGGCCAAACTGCGCACCAAACTGAACCTGGCCACCAATTTGCACGAAGTGGAAGATTTGCTGTCCCAGCTATTATAATCAAAAAGCACACCTGCAAGAAGCAAGTGTGCTTTTTTTGTTATCTCAAGCCGCCGTATCGGTATTTTCCGGCTGTTGGGGCTGTTCCGGCGTTTCCGGTTCAGCAGGGGTTTCCGGCTGCTGCGGTTCTTCCGGCGTTTCCGGGTCAGCAGGGGTTTCCGGCTGCTGCGGTTCTTCCGGCGTTTCCGGGTCAGCAGGGGTCTCCGGCTGCTGGGGTTCTTCCGGCGTTTCCGGTTCCGCAGGGGTTTCCGGCTGCTGGGGCTGTTCCGGCGTTTCCGGTTCCGCAGGGGTTTCCGGTTCAACCGTCGCCAGATACTTATCCATCATATAGCCCGTCACGCCGTTCACCGTCACATGGGCCCAGCCATTCTTCACCCCATGCAGGTTCACCACGGTGCCGTTATCGTAGAAGGCAAGAATGTTATCGCTCTTGCGCTCGGCTGCGCTGCGCAGGGCCAGGCCGCCGGAGTTGCCGGTTTTCACCACTTTCTGGCCAATCACGGCAGGGGCAGCAGGCTTTTCTTCCGGCTTATCCTCCGGCTTTTCTTCCGGTTGTTCCGGATCCGCAGGGGTTTCCGGGGTTTCCGGCTTTTCTTCTTCCGGCTTTTCCACGTTGAAGGACGCCAGATACTTCACCATCATGTAGCCCGTGCGGTCGTTCACCGTCACGTGGGCCCATTCCCCTTCCACGCCATGAATGGCCACCTTGGTGCCGTTTTTGTAATACGCATAAATGTTGTTGCCCTTTTCCGCCTTTGCACGCAGGGCCAGGCCGCCGGAATTACCGGTTTTCACAATGGTTTCCGCAATCACGGGCAGGGTTTCTTCCGGCTGTTCCGGGTCCGCAGGGTTTTCCGGATCCGCCGGCTTTTCTTCTTCCGCCTTCATGTCCGCAAGGAACTTCACCATCATATAGCCCGCTTTGCCTTCCACCGTCACCTTGGCCCAGCCATCTTCCAGGGCATGCACCAAAACCTTGGTGCCGTTGGGATAGAAAGCAATAATATTGTTGGCTTTCACCGCCTGCCGCCGCAGAGCCAGGCCGCCAGAGTTGCCGGTTTTAATCACCATTTCCTTCAAAACCGCAGGGGTGGAGGGCTTTTCTTCTTCCGGCTTTTCCGGATCCGCAGGGGTTTCCGGGTCTTCCGGCTGTTCCGCATCTTCCACCTTGAAAGCAGCCAGGTATTTCATCATCATATAGCCCGTTTTGCCGTTCACCGTTGCCTTAACCCAGCCGTCCTTCACCTCATGAATGAAAACCTTGGTGCCGTTGGGGTAATAGGCAATCAGCCTGCCGCTTTTCCCGGCCGCTTCCCGCAGGGCCAGGCCGCCGGAATTGCCGGTTTTCACGATGGTTTCCGCAATCACGGGCAGGGCTTCTTCGGGCTTATCTTCCGGCTTTTCTTCCGGCTGTTCCGTTTCTGCTTTGGCCAGGAATTTATCCATCATATAGCCGTTTTGTCCATCCACAAGCACCTTGGCCCAGCCATTTTCATCCACGCTGTACACCGAAACCTTGGTGCCATTGGGGTAAAAGCGCAGAATGTTATTGCCTTTTCTGGCTTCCGTGCGCAGGGCCAGGCCGCCGGAATTGCCGGTTTTCACCACTTTTTCTGCCTGCACAGCCGGGGCGGAGGGCTTTTCTTCCTCCGGCTTATCTTCCGGGGTTTCGGGGTCCTGCGGCGTTTCCGGTTCTTCTGGTTTTTCATCCGTGGAGGGCTTGCCAATGCGGCTCAGATACAATACCACGCCGTCCTGCTGGGTATACATGGTGTCCCCGCTGAAGGAAAACCAGATGCCGCCGCCCAGATGCACCATATTGCCGGTGATGGTGCAGGTGCCGCTGGCGCTGCCATCCTGGGTGGTGAGGGTGAAGGCGTTATCTTCCCCAATCACCAGCACCATGGCCAGTTCCGGAAAATCGGAGGCCGGGTATTTCACACCCTCATGGCTGGCCTGGGAAAACACCCAGGTGCCGACAGCGCTGCTTTCCGCCAGCACCCCAACGGATGAAAGCAAAAGCACCATTGCCAACAAAATGGACATAAGCTTTTTCATAACAAAATTCTCCTTTATCTGGATTCTCATTCCACATATTCACAAAACAACCAAGAATAGTATAGCAAAAAAAGATGCCAATTCAATAGAAAATCTCCGTAACAAATGTAACAATTTCCGTCCGTGGATGGATAATTCTGTTTCAATCCCATAAACATTGTAAAATCAGGAGAAAGTTTAAAAAAAGGATTGACAAACCGCCCATATAAAAGGTATAATAGCAGACGGTCATGATTGGAGGGTTGTGCATGCTGCTGGATGTTTCCCGGGCTTTGCGTGCCCCGGGCGAGGAGATTCCCTTCGCCCATAATGACTGCATCCCCCCGCAGGATATCTTCGGCGAAGAAATCACTTTCACCGATGTGCTCCTGGAAGGGCATTTTTCCATGATGGGTGAGAACCTGCATATCACAGGCCATCTCACAACGGTTGCCCACGGCCTGTGCGCCGGCTGCCTGCAGCCCGTTGCCCTGCCGCTGGATGTGGCGTTTGATGAAATCTTTACCCGCATTGGCCGTTTCCCCCAGCAGGAAAATACCCCGGATGATGAGGATGACGAGCGTCTGGAATTTGAAGGTTCCAAGGTGGACTTGGCCCATCTGGCGCTCACCCTGGCCGTATTGGAACTGCCCATGCGCTTCACCTGCGGTGAAGCCTGCCCGGCCCTTTCCAATATGCAGCCGGATAACCAAACTACGCATGCTTGCCAGAAGGACATGCCCGACCAGCATCCTTTTTCGGCATTGCAGCAATTGCTGACAAAGGATCAGGAGGTGTAAGTTATGGCTCTGCCCAAAGGAAAAGTTTCGAAGGCTCGCGGCCGTTCCCGTCGCGCCAATTGGAAGCTGACTCTGCCCGCTATCGTGGAATGCTCCCAGTGCCACAAGATGAAGCTGGCTCACCGCGTTTGCAAGCATTGCGGCTACTACGATGGCAAGCAGGTCGTCGTTGTAAACGAAGAAAAGAACGCCTAATCGCGTTTCAAAGGCAAAACAGCTGCCTGATTCCTGAAGGGGAATTCCCCCTTCAGGATTTCTTCATAGCCCTATGAACGGGAGGAGTATGCTTTGATCCCCCTCAGAGAGAGCGGAA
>JAZUQI010000263.1:0-1926 GCA_045605625.1 Clostridia bacterium | reverse complement strand
GCGCAGCTTTTCTGGTGATCTTCTGCATATCCATGCTCCTCTATAAAGCGCTTCAGGATAAATGTCCCCATTGCGGAAAAATGAGAACATCCAATACGCCCTTCTGCCCTCATTGCGGAAAAAAATATCCGAAGCAATAGGATAATCCGCTGCTGATTCTGAAAATAATTCATCAAAAAAGTGTTCCCCTGCCAAGCATCGGGGAACACTTTATTCTTCAGTTCAGAGGAATACTCCCCCGCTGTTCTTATTTTACCACAACTGCCTGGGCCTGGGCCTGCAGGCACAGTTCCGCCGCCTTGAAGGCGTGGGCCTGGGTCATGGCGTTTTCGGTGCGGTTCAGGCAATCCAGGATCAGTTGACCGAAGAAGGGATAGCCGGTGACGCCGGTGGCGTCGATTTTCTTTTCTCCCTTGCCGTTGACCAGGACCACCTGGTTGCCCGCCCCGGATTCGGTGGCCACATCGATGAACTTACGGATCTCGATATAGCCCTCCGTGCCCAGGATGATGGTGCGGCCGTCGCCCCAGGTGCGCAGCCCGTCGGGGGTGAACCAGTCCACCCGGAAGTAATTGGTGGTGCCGTTCTTGCCAGTGATGGAGCAATCGCCGAAATCATCCAGTTCGGGATGATCGGAATTATGATAATTGCCGATGCGGCTGAAATCCACCCGGGCATCCTCTTCCCCGGCGAAGGCCAGATACTGCTCAATCTGATGGCTGCCGATATCGCAGAGGATACCGCCGTATTTTTCCTTTTCAAAGAACCACTTGGGCCGCCAGGCAGCGCCCAGGCGATGGGGCCCGAAGCCCTCCACATGGATCACCTTTCCAATTTCTCCCTGATCGATCATATAACCCGCCAGAATGGCCCCTTCCACATGCAGCCGTTCGGAATAATAGACCATATACTTTTTCCTGGTTTCTTCCACCATCTTTTTGGCGCTGGCCAATTGATCCAGGGTGGTGAAGGGGGCCTTATCGGTAAAATAATCCTTGCCCGCCGCCATGGCGCGCAGGCCCAGGGCGCAGCGCTCACTGGTGATGGCGGCGCCGGCGATCATATGGGTTTCCCGATCCTCCAGCGCCTCCGCTTCGCACCTTGCCACCTTGGCCTGGGGATAGGTTTCCAGGAATTTTTCCACCTTCTTGGGATCGGGATCCCAGACGTATTTCAGCGTTCCGCCCGCTTCCGTCAGGGCGTTGGTCATGCCGTAAATATGGCCGTGATCCAGCCGTACGGCGGAAAAAACAAATTCACCGGGCTTTACCACCGGGGCAGGCTTGCCCTTGGGGGCGTAATTCATGCCTTCGCTCATTTTCATTGGCTGTATCCTCCCTGCTTATTTTCTGTAATCGCTGCCGATGGTGATTTCCCCATCCAGGGAAGCGGAAGAAACGGTCTTTTCATAGAAATGGGGCACATTTTTCATAATGCCCTCCACCGTATAGAAGGGATCCTCCTTGGCGATGGGCAGGGAAACGGTCTTGCCCAGGGCGCCAGATTGATAGATGGCGGTGATCAGTTCGATGGTACGGCGGCCATCCTCCCCGCCGATGGCCATGGGGCCGTCCGTTTCAAGAGAAGTCAGGATGCTCTCCAGCTCCCCGTCATGGCCCTCGTATTCCACCTTGGGCTGGGCATCCACAATTTTCTGCATTTCCGCCTCCAGCTCCTCATTGCGGTAGGGGAAGCCGTTGGCATGGGAAAGAGAGGCATAGGGCCTCCAGGGGGCGGCAATGCGGGCCTTCTCGCACTGGAATACCACCTGCTGATCCTCCCCGTGATGCACCACGGAGGCGGTCAGCTGGGCCAGGGCGCCGGGATACTGCAGAACGGAAATGGAAAGATCCTCCACCTCCGCATTGTCATGGGCGGTATTGGCCATCACGCTGGTCACCTTTTCGGGCAGAAGTCGGATCGTAG
>JAZUQI010000262.1:0-3152 GCA_045605625.1 Clostridia bacterium | reverse complement strand
CCCGGGAAAAGGAGGATACATTCCACCCGAACCGTGCCGCATATTCCTCCCGGCGGATGGAAGCGCTCAGGTTTTTCTGTACACTTTCAATCACCGGCAAAAACGGCCGGGTCAAGGGAGAAATTTCCGTAACGTTTTCCGGCAGAAATTCCGCCAGCGCCGTCAGCATCTGGCCCCTTACATAGGTATTTTCCCGCACCGCATCCGTTTGCACCGCCCGGTACATCCGCCGGCATACCTCCATGCCCACTTCCCTTTCCATCATCTTTTCCACCCCCTGCAAGGCATCGCAGCCGGGCAACAGATCCACATGAAAATCGATATAGGCCTTTTTAATATGGGTATCACACCACAAATCGTGGTTCAGCCCCCTTGGAATCAAATAAACATGCCCCGGCAGAAAGGAAACCTCCCCTTCCGCTGTGCGGATATGGCCATTTCCCGAAACGATGTAATAGAGGGTGTGGTAAGAATCGTTCACGTTTTGGTAATTCCACGTCCTGTCCCCATCGAATGCCAGCGCACGAATAAGGCGCAGCTGCACGTCACCTGTCACAAAATCACATCCTTCAGCACGATTATAACATGGCCTGCCCCGTGAATACAAGGTATAATAAAGATTAGGAATCTGTGCGCAGATTCCGGGTCGCCGGGCGGTGGTTCGTTTACCGCACGGCGACAATCATGGTATAATAAAAATAACAAAAAAATTGAATGCCTATCAAGGAGTGATCCTGCGATGAAAAAGTTTGACCCTTCTTTCCAGTCTCTGCGCACCTATTCCGCCCCGGAATGGTTCCGGGATGCCAAGTTCGGCATCTGGAGCCATTGGGGCCCCCAGAGCGTGCCCATGTTCGGCGATTGGTATGCCCGGAATATGTACATTGAAGGCACGCCCCAATACGAATATCACGTGCGCCACTATGGCCATCCCTCCAAATTCGGCTACAAGGATATCTGCAACCTGTGGAAAGCGGAAAACTTTGATCCCGATGCCCTGATGGAAAAGTATTACAAGGCCGGTGCCCGGTATTTCATGAGCCAGGGCACCCATCACGACCATTTTTTCAACTACAACTCCAAACTGAACCGCATGAACAGCCAGAACGTGGGCCCCAGGAAGGATATCCTGGCCCTGTGGAAGGCGGCGGCGGATAAGTTCCACATGCCCTTTGGCATCAGCGAACATCTGGGGGCTTCCTTTGCCTGGTGGCGTGTGAATAAGGGCTGCGATCAGCACGGCCCCTATGCCGGGGTGCCCTATGACGGGAACGACCCTGCCTACCGGGATTTTTACCACGCCAATGAAGAACACGGCACCGAAAAGCCCGGGGAAATTTTCCCCTGGTATACGGAAAACAAGGCTTTCCGGGATTATTGGCTGCGCTGCGTGGAAGAAATGATTGATGTTTTCCAGCCGGATCTGCTCTACACCGATGGTTCCCTGCCCTTTGGCGAACATTGGATGGGCAAAGAGGGCAATGCTGCATTGAATGAAGAAACCTACCGCTGGGGCCTTGAGGCGGTGGCCCACCTGTATAACACCTCCATCGAAAAGCACGGCGAAAACAGGGCCGTTTACCTGCAGAAGGATCGGCTGCCGGATATTTACAACGTGGGCGTACTGGATATTGAAAAGAGCCAGCTGCCCGGCATCATGCCTGCCCCCTGGCATACGGATACCTGCATCGGCAATTGGTTCTACGATGTGCACAGCCCCTATAAGCGGCCGGAGCAAATCATTGAAATGCTGGTGGATATCATTTCCAAGAACGGCGTAATGCTGCTGAACATCCTGCAGCGCCCGGACGGTACCATCGATGATGATGCGGAATTCATTCTGCAAAAAATCGGCGAATGGTTCCAGGTGTGCAGCGAAGCCGTATACGGCACCCGGCCCTGGCGTGTGTTCGGCGAAGGGGATACTTTCGTGAAAATCGAAGGCTTCACCGAAGATAAAACCAACTGGAACCTGAGCGATTTCCGTTTCGTGCAAAAGGATGGCGCCGTGTACGCCTTCATGATGGGGGCCAAGGGCGGCGAAACGGTGGTGCTGCGTTCATTCCAGGATGTGCCTGTGCAGCAGGTGGAATTGCTGGGATACGGTGCCGTTCCATTCAAGCAGGAATTTGGGCTGCTCATCGTTTCCCTGCCGGAAACCTTGCCGGCCCTTTGCGCCAATGCGCTGAAAATTCGCTAAGCTTATCCTGAAAGGAGATGCCTTCCATGGAACAGAAGAAATTCAAAATTGCCTTTATCGGGGCCGGTTCCATCGGCTTCACAAGGGGCCTGCTTGCCGATTTGCTGGCCGTGCCGGAGTTCCAGGAAATTGACGTGGCCTTTATGGATATCAACCCCCAAAACCTGGATATGGTGTATCAGCTGTGCCAGCGGGATATTGAGGCAAACGGCCTGAATATCCGCATCCACACCACGCTGGACCGCCGGGAAGCCCTGAAGGGGGCCAAATACGTGATTGACTGCGCCCGGATTGGCCTATTGGACGCCTTTGAGCTGGATGTGAATATTCCCCTGAAATACGGCGTGGATCAATGCGTGGGCGATACACTGTGCGCCGGGGGCATTATGTATGCCCAGCGGGATATTGCCATGCTGGAAGGAATGTGCCGGGATATTCGGGAAGTGGCCGCCCCGGGCTGCATGCTGCTGAACTATACAAACCCCAACGCTATGGTCACCTGGTATTGCAACAAATACGGCCAGGTGCCCACAGTGGGCCTGTGCCACGGGGTGCAGGGCGGCCATGCGCTGATTGCCCGGGTGCTGGGCTATAAGCAGGAGGAAATTGATATCGTCTGCGCCGGCATCAACCACATGACCTGGTACCTTTCCGTAAAGCACAACGGCGAAGAACTAAACGGCAAATTATTGGCCGCCCTGGAAGCGGATCCGGAGCTTTCCCAAACCGAAAAAGTGCGCATTGATATGATGAAGCGCTTTGGCTATTTCTCCACCGAATCCAACGGCCACCTGTCCGAATACGTGCCGTGGTACCGCAAGCGCCCGGACGAAATCCGCAAATGGATTGACCTGGGAGTGTGGATCAACGGTGAAACCGGCGGCTACCTGCGGGTATGCACCGAAGGCCGCAACTGGTTTGAAACAGATTTCCCCAACTGGCTGAAAGAGCC
>JAZUQI010000261.1:0-3119 GCA_045605625.1 Clostridia bacterium | reverse complement strand
TGGCTGGAAGTGAACGTCAGCTGCCCCAACGTGCATGGCGGCGGCATGAGCTTTGGCACCAGCCCGGAAGCAGCGGCGGAAGTGACGAAAGCCGTGAAGAAAGTCACCACCAAGCCCGTCATCATCAAGCTTAGCCCCAATGTGACGGATATTGTGTCCATCGCCAAGGCCTGCGAAGAGGCCGGGGCGGACGGGATTTCCCTCATCAACACCCTGCTTGGCATGCGCATTGACCTGAAAAAGCGCAAGCCCATCATTGCCAATACAATGGGCGGCTTTTCCGGCCCGGCCATCTTCCCGGTGGCGGTGCGGATGGTATACCAGGTATCCGGTGCGGTGAAGATTCCCGTCATCGGCATGGGCGGCGTTTCCACGGCCCGGGACGTGATTGAAATGATGATGGCCGGGGCCACCGCCGTGCAGGTGGCCGCAGCAAACCTTGTGAACCCCTTCGCCTGCAAGGAAATCATTGAACAGTTGCCTGTGGAAATGGCAAAGCTTGGCATCGAAAGCCTCAGCGATATTCAGCGGGTATGAAGCGAAGCAAGTGGATTCGTCCCAGCAAGGATAATCTGCAATTGGGCGGTCCCATGATGCTGTGTATTTTTATGGGCTGCCAGGCGTTGCTGGATATTGTGGAATTTGTGGGGATGGATTGGCTGGGATGGGAAGCGACCCAAGGGGTGCTTACGGTACTCAAATGGGTTACGCTGATCAGCTTCCCGGGAATCCTGATCATCTGGTTGATCTTTGGGGAATGGCTGAAAGAAAAGATCACCAATTGGGGCTGGCTCATTGGCTCGTTAGCCAGCATTCCCCTATCCGTTATCGTCAGATTTTCACTTGGCTTTCTAGAGGATCTGAACCGCAGCCGGAACTGGATGGAGGAAGAGAGGTTCTTTCGTCTCTGCCGGATGATCGGCAACTGTATCCTTCCTTTGGGCGCATTGATCGGTCTTTGCTGGGCAGCCATTGTGCGGCGAAAGAAGCAAAAGCGTGCCGGGAGTGAAGAAAAGTGTGAAAACGGAAAAGTTGGGCATTGAAAGCCTTTCCGACATCAAGCGCATCTGACGCTTGTTCATATACAAAACAAATTTCAAGGAGGACACCCATCATGGCAAAGGACGTCATCATCGCTCTGGACTTTGAAAACAAGGAAAAGACTTTGGCTTTTCTGGACCAGTTCACCGGCGGCAAGCCCTTCGTGAAGATCGGCATGGAGCTGTATTACAGCGAAGGCCCGGCGATTGTAAAGGAAATCAAGGCCCGGGGCCACAAGATTTTTCTGGACCTGAAACTGCATGACATTCCCAACACCGTGAAAAAGGCCATGAAGGTTCTGTCCAAACTGGATGTGGATATGACCAACCTTCACGCTGCCGGCACCATCGCCATGATGGAAGCGGCAAAAGAAGGCCTCACCAAGGAAGACGGCACCTGCGGCGTGCTGCTGGCGGTGACCCAGCTCACCTCCACCTCCGAAGAACGCATGCAGCAGGAACTGCTCATCAACGAAACCATGGAAAACACCGTGAAGAAATATGCCCAGAACGCCAAGGCCGCCGGGCTGCCCGGCGTGGTATGCAGCCCCTTGGAAGCGAAGCTTGTGAAGGAAGCCTGCGGCGCTGATTTCCTCACCATCACCCCCGGCATCCGCTTTGCCGACGGCGATGTGGGCGACCAGGTGCGTATCATGACCCCCGAAAAGGCCAAGGCCGCCAGCGACTACATTGTGGTGGGCCGCCCCATCACCGCTGCAGAAAATCCTGTGGAAGCCTATAATCGGTGCGTCCGGGAGTTTCTGGGGGAATAAGGAAATTAAGAATTCAGAATTCAGAATGAAGAATTGAAAGTGAAATGATTCATTCTGAAGGGAAAACGATTCTTATTCCAAATCGTCAAAAGTATAAAAATTCTTAATTCTGAATTCTTCATTCTGAATTACCGAAAGGAAGTGCTGGTTGTGGCCGTGCAGCTTCTTGATATCAAAAAAGAGCATTGCCCCGGCGTGCTGCTGATTGGCAAGCGCTACACAAGCGGCCCTAACTGGGGGGAATGGTGGGCAAACGATTGGTTTGCCAGGCTGGAAGAAAATCCACGCCATGCCATGAATGAGGATGCTTTCATCGGTGCCGTGCGCATTGTGAACGGTGCGCCGGAATACTGGATTGGTATGTTTTTCCCTGTGGGCACCAAGGCACCGGAGGGGTTTGAAGCGGTGGAGCTGGAAGAAACGGATTTTGCCGTATGCTTCCTGTATGCTAAAGAAAACAGCAGCGATTTTTACTCCATGGAAACCCATGAAATGTGCCTGAACGCCCTGAAAGAGCAGGGGTACATCCGCTGGGAAGATAGCTGGTGTTTTGAACGGTATCAATGCCCCCGGTTTACCACCCCCGATGAACAGGGCAATGTGATTCTGGATTACGGTATTTCTATCATGTAAGGCGAAACGCTTTGGATGCCCAATCACAAAGTAAATAAAATTCTGCATTTTTAATTCTTAATTCTGAATTATCTGAAAGGAGAGAGTATCATGGAAGCATATAAGAGAGAGTTTATTCAGTTTCTGGAAGGTGCTGGCGTTTTGAAGTTCGGTGATTTCACCGCCAAATCCGGCCGCAAGATTCCCTATTTCATCAATGCCGGGGATATCAAAACCGGCGACCAGATTGCCAAGCTGGGCGAATTCTATGCCCGGGCCTATCTGGAAAAGGTGGGCAAGAAGCGCACGGTGCTGTATGGGCCTGCCTACAAGGGCATTTCCATTGCCGTTTCCTCCGCCGTGGCCCTTTCCAAGGAAGGGCTGGACGTGCCCTTCTTCTTCAACCGCAAGGAAGTGAAGGATCATGGGGAAGGCGGCGTATTCGTGGGCTATGTTCCCAAGGCCGGGGAAGAAGTGGTGATCGTGGAAGACGTGATCACTGCCGGTACCGCCATCCGGGAAAGCATGGCTATTCTTTCCAACCTGGAAGATGTGAAAGTGGCCGCCACCTTCATCATGGTGGACCGCAAGGAAAAGGGCAAAACCGAAAAGAGCGCCATGAGCGAAGTGGAAGCGGAATTCGGTTTCCCGGTGTACGCCGTGGTGGATGTGTACGACATCATTGAATACCTGG
>JAZUQI010000260.1:0-8081 GCA_045605625.1 Clostridia bacterium | reverse complement strand
GTTCAAAATGTTGTGGGAACCGCCGATGATGACGGTATCCTGTGCGCTTTGCTTTTCCATCTGGGATGCCAGCGCCGCAATGCCTTCCAGCACCCGGGCATCCGGGCCGTTCATCCGGGCATAGGCCCCCAGCATTTCCTGCACTTCCTGCAGGGTGCGCCCGGCAAGGCGTTCCGTCAGCAGCCTGGAAATGGCAAAGAGGGCATCGCTATCCAGCCTCTCACTCACCCGGATTACCGTATCCCGGATGGCGCCGGTATCCGTCACGATCACCAGCAGCGCTGCGCCCCTTGGCATGGGCACCAATTGCAGGCAGGAGATGCGCAGTTCCAATTGCTTTGGCATCATCACCACGGCGGTGTAATGGGTCATCTCCGCAATGGCATGGGCAGCGGATGTTACCACATCTTCCATCTGGCGAATCTGGGAAGTGAAAAAGCTTTTCGCCCCTTCATCCACCCCAAAGCCCCCCTGAAGCAGCCCATCCACATACAGCCGGTACGCCTTCTGGCTGGGCACACGGCCGGCGGATACATGGGGCTGGGCCAGATAGCCCATTTCTTCCAGGTCGCTCATTTCGTTGCGGATGGTGGCGCTGGAAAGGGAGGTTTCGTACTTCCGGGAAATGGTTCTGGAACCCACCGGCAGGGCCGTCAGCACATAATCTTCAATGATGGCCTGCAAAATGCGCTTTTTTCTTGCATCCACGCCTGCTTCCCGCATGCACGTCTCTCCTTTCACTTTGTTGTTAGCACTCTCGCCCGTTGAGTGCTAACGCATGTATAGGATAGCATGGCCGCCCCTTGTTGTCAATACTTTTTGGAAAAAGATTTTTTTCATTCCACCTTGAATATAACAAAACTTTCAGAAAAATATGCACACCCCCTGTTTCAAATGCCCCATCTTGTGATATAATAGGATTACAAAAAGAAAAACACATCCGGCCCAGCCGGCAAATCAAAGGAGGATTTTTCATCATGGAACTGAAAGGCAGCAAAACCGAACAAAACCTGCGGGACGCATTTGCCGGCGAAAGCCAGGCCCGGAACAAGTACACCTATTTCGCTTCCAAGGCCAAGAAGGAAGGCTATGTGCAGATTGCTTCCATCTTTGAAGAAACGGCCAACAATGAAAAAGAACACGCCAAAATCTGGTTCAAGCTGCTGGAAGGCATCGGCGATACCGCCCAGAACCTGAAAGCCGCCGCCGAAGGCGAAAACTACGAATGGACGGATATGTACGCCACCTTCGCCAAGGAAGCCAAGGAAGAAGGCTTCGATCACATCGCTTACCTGTTTGAAGAAGTGGGCAAAATTGAAAAAGAACACGAAGAACGCTACCTGAAGCTGCTCTCCAACGTGGAAGGCGGCCTGGTGTTCTCCCGGGATGGGGATATGATCTGGCAGTGCGCCAACTGCGGCCATATTCACATTGGCAAGCAGGCCCCGGAACTGTGCCCCGTGTGCGCCCACCCCAAGGCTTACTTCCAGCTGAAGGCCGAAAACTATTAAGTCTTTCTGCTGCATAACATCCCATCAACTTGTTTTCCCCTCCTTCATCCGCTATAATAAAGGAAAAAGGAGGGGTTTTTTATGTCCATCCGGGAAGAAAAACAGGCCCTGCGCCAGCACATCCGAAAGGCCATGGAGCTTTTGCCGCCGGATTATTTCCATCAGGCCGGGGAGGAAATGGGCCGCCGCATCCGGGAAACAGAAACCTACCGGCAGGCGAGCACCATTTTCTGCTTCGTATCCCACGGCAAGGAGCCGGATACCCTGCCCCTCCTGGAACAAATTCTATTGGATGGCAAGCGTCTGTGCGTTCCATTGTGCAAAGCTCCGGGTATCATGGAAGCCCGGCAAATCACATCCCTGTCCCAGCTTTCCCTCGGTGCCTACGGCATTCCGGAGCCGCCTGCGGATGCGCCGCTGCTTCCCCCTTCCGCCATCCACCTGGCCCTGATCCCTTGCCTTGCCGCCACCAAAGATGGCAAACGGCTGGGCAAAGGCGGCGGCTATTACGACCGTTTTCTTTCCCAATATACAGGCGCAGCTTTTTTGCTCTGCCCCGCCCTGCTTTTGCAGGGACATATCCCCACAGAAACTCACGATGTTTTACTGCCGGACGTGGTGACGGAAGGAGAAGGAAACTTCGTATGAAGAATGAAGAATTAAGAATTCAAAATTCAGAATTTTATTTTGTTTAACAAGCTGAAACACCGCATCTTTCTCTGCCGCCGGTGAACCCAAAAGCCTTCCCCTTGAAAAAGAGGAAGGCTTTTGTTTATTTACACATTGCTTTATTTTTTATAGAAACACTCTAAATTCTGAATTCCTAATTCTTAATTCCTATTTATGCTTCTTCCAGCATCTGCGCCACTTTTTCCATCACCTTCACGGCCTGGGCCAGCAGTTTTTCCGGGGTCAGCTTGGGATCCCTAAAGAGGATGGAGGGATCCTTGGTGGCGGAAAGAAGCAGCCGCTTATCCGCCTTTTCCAAAGCGGCATACAGTTTCATAGGATCGGGGGCGGCGGCCGGGGTCATGCGCATGATGAGGGTGCCGGCCATGTGGTTCACCCGGTGCACGCCCATTTCGCTGAGGATGCCCCGAAGATGGGCAATTTCGATGAGGTTCATCACGCTGTCCGGGATATCGCCGAAGCGGTCAATCATTTCTTCAATCACGTCTTCCCGGTCGCCGCGGTTGCGGATGAGGGCAATGCGTTTATACACTTCCATGCGCTGGCCCTCACCCCGGACATAATCCGCCGGCAGATAGGCATCAATTTTCAGTTCCACCTGGCATTCCACTTTCCGGCGGATGGCTTCGCCCTGTTCACCCCGGGCTTCCAGCACGGCTTCTTCGATCAGCCGGCAATACATATCATAGCCCACCACGGCCACATTGCCGCTTTGTTCCGGCCCGAAAATGTTCCCGGCGCCCCGGATTTCCAAATCCCGCATGGCAATGCGGAAACCGCTGCCAAAGGCGGTGAATTCCCGGATGGCGGCCAGCCGCTGCTGGGCGGTTTCGGACAGGCTTTTATCCGGCCGCACGGTGAAATAGGCATAGGCAATACGTGTGGAGCGGCCCACCCGGCCACGCAGCTGATACAGCTGGGAGAGGCCGAATTTATCCGCATCAAAGATGATGATGGTGTTGGCGGCGGATACATCCAGCCCGTTTTCAATGATGGTGGAGCAAAGCAGCACGTCAAACTTATGCTCAAAGAAATCGTGCATCACATCTTCCAGCACGTTTTCCTTCATTTGCCCATGGCCCACCCCAATTCTGGCTTCCGGCACCAGCGCCCGCAGCCGGGAGGCAAAGGCATCAATATGCCGCACCTGATTGTACAGAAAATACACCTGGCCGCCCCGGTTCAACTCCCGCATGATGGCATCCCGGATGACGGCATCGTTATAATCCAGCACATAGGTTTGCACCGGGTAGCGCTCTTCCGGGGGCGTTTCCAATAGGCTCATATCCCGAACCCCCATCATGCTCATGTGCAGGGTGCGGGGAATGGGGGTGGCGGACAGCGTCAGCACATCCACCTTGTTTTTCATGTTCTTGATGGCTTCCTTGTGGGCCACGCCAAAGCGCTGTTCTTCGTCCACCACCAGCAGGCCCAAATCCTTGAACGCAACATCCTTGGAAAGCAGCCGGTGGGTGCCCACCACAATATCCGCCTTGCCTTCCCTTGCTTCCTGCAGGGTTTGCTTTTGTTCCTTGGCGCTGCGGAAACGGGAAAGCGCCCGGATTTCCACCGGAAAATCACTGAAGCGCTTCAGCATGGTGTAATAATGCTGCTGCACCAGGATGGTGGTGGGGGCAAGGAATGCCACCTGTTTTCCGTCCATCACGGCCTTCATCACCGCCCGGAGGGCCACTTCTGTTTTGCCATAGCCCACGTCGCCGCACAAAAGCCGGTCCATATTATTCTGGGATTCCATATCCCGGCTGATATCCGCCACGGCCTTTTCCTGATCCGGCGTCAGCTGATAAGGGAAAGCATCTTCAAACTGCCGCTGCCAGGGGGTATCCGGGCCGAAAGCGTGGCCGGGGGTATTTTGCCTGGCGGCGTAAAGCTGCACCAAATCAAAGGCCAGTTTTTTCAGGCCTTTTTTTACTTTGTTTTTCTGCCGCTCCCAATCGTTTCCGGAAAGGGAGTTAAGGGAGGGCGCCTTATCCTGGCCGCCGATGAATTTCTGCACCCGGTCAAACTGATCCGTGGGCACATACAGTTTATCCGCCCCCTGATACTGGATCAGCAAATAATCCCGCCAGGTGCCTTCCGTTTGAATTCTGGTGGTGCCCTGAAAAATACCCACGCCGTGGGCCTCGTGCACCACATAATCCCCCACCTTCAAATCGGTGAAGGCTTCTATTTTTTCTCCGGCGGTTTTGCGGCTGCGGGTTTTTTTATAGCCTGCGCCGAAAATATCGCTGTCGGACACCACATAAATGTGTTCTTCCGCCATCAGAAAGCCGCAGGACAGGGTGCTGGGGTAAATGCAGCCCCCCTCCTGCACCATGTTCACCTTCGCTCCCAGTTCGAACAGGGCGGATTGCAGCCGCTGGCCTCTGGCCTCGCCACCGGATAAAAGCAGCACTTCGCCGCCGTCCTTCTGCCAGGCCAGCACGTCATTGGCCAGCTCCTTGAACCGGGAAATATACTTGGGGGCGTTCACCCCGGCAAAGGCCATCAGCCGGTCCGGCTTCATATCCCCCATGCCCCGGAGGAAATTTTGCAGGGTGTAGAGGGCATAGGGCTGCATTTCCGCCGTGATCTGTTCCCAGTTTTTCAAAAGGGATGCCATTTCCGGCACGGCTTCCTGCCGCTCCAGGGCCAATTTAAAATCTTCCTGAAAGCCGGAAAGCCTGTCTTCGCACCGGCCCTTCACCCGTTCCGGTTCATCCAGCACCACAATGGGGCATTGCAAATAATCCCACAGCCCGGCCCCTTTTTCCCCAAGGGCACCGGCCCACAGGGAAAGATTGGGGCTTTGCAGGCCTTCTTCCAGCCTGTCCGCATCCTGATAGAGCCGGGAAATGCCGGTATCATACACCCGGAAAGAGGGGGTGTAGTTTTCTTCCTCCCCCCCGTCCGCCTCTTCCGCATCCGGCATGGGGGGCAGGTTCTGGTCCAGCCCGGTACCTTCCAGCTTCTTTTGCTGCCTTGCCACCATCTGCCGCATTTTTTCCGCCGCATCCACAGGCAGCAGCCATTCCACCGCCGGGTAGAAGGCCGCTTCTTCCATCTGCTCCAGGCTGCGCTGGGAGATGGGGTCAAAAGAGCGGATGGAATCCACTTCGTCATCGAAAAATTCAATCCGGGTGGCCCCGATTTCCGCCGGGGAAAAGGCATCCACAATAAAGCCACGCAGGGCACATTGCCCCGGGCCTTCCACCATATCCACCCGTTCATAGCCCATTTTCACCAGCTTTTCCACCAGCACATGGGGGCTGATCACATCCCCCTGCCGCAGGGAAACGGCATGGACATCGTACACATCCGGGGGCAGGAAACGCATCAAAAGCGCATCCGCCGAAACGCAAAGCACCTTCGTTTCCCCCCGGTGGGCATGCTGCAATACGGACAAGCGGCGAAACGCTCCTTCCCGGCTGGCGGTACCCCGTGTGAAATTCATTTCCCCGGAGGGCATATAGGCAGCGCCGCCACCCAGCCATGTGCTGATATCATCCGCCGCACGCATGGCCTGGGCATCGCTGGGGGCAACGTACAGCACCTGCCGCCCCGTATGCCGCTGCAAGGCCGCTGTGAGAAATGCACGCTGGCCCTCCGCCATATCATACAGGCAGGTGATGCCTTTTTCGGGTGCGTCAAAAGCCTCCCGGACAGAGGGGGAGGCCGTCAGTTTTTTCAATAATTTATTCAGCATTGCGTTTATTGAAGCGGTTCATGGCAAGGTCCATTCCGTGCTCCGCCCAGCACAGGGCCGCATCCACGGCCAGCAAATACGCATCGTAGGCCTTTTTTCGCTCTTCTTCATTGCGGTAAGTGCCCAGCACCCAGTCCACCAGATCCCACTCCGGCGGCGGTGCGCCCACCCCCACCCCGATACGGGGAAAATCCCCCGTGCCGGTGCATTGCACGATGTGGCGCAGGCCGTTGTGGGTGCCGGGGCCGCCCTTGGCCCGCAGCCGCACCTGCCCCTGGGGCAAATCAATATCATCCACCACCAGCAGAATATCCTTGGGTTCCAGCTTGTAAAACTGCATCACGTCCAATACTGAAAAGCCGCTGTTGTTCATAAACGTCTGGGGCTTTACCAGCAGCACCTTTTCCCCTTTGCAGAGAAAATCCCCCAAAAGGGAGCGGCACTTGATTTTTTTCACCGGGGCATTCATTTTTTCGGAAAGCAGCTCCACCACGTCAAACCCCACGTTGTGCCGTGTGCGTGCATATTCGCTGCCGGGATTGCCCAGCCCAATAATTGCTTTCATAAAGGCTCCTTCATCTGTTTGATGTGCTTGCCGGGCAAAACCCGTTCCTTTATATCTTACCACATTTTGCCGAATGATTACAACATTATTTCAAAAAACCTTCCCTTTTCTTGCAAATTTCCTTTTGTGTATTTTTTCCGCATAAATGGCAAAATAAGCTGAAACAGTGCTTTACTTTCCGGGGCAAATGTGGTATACTATAGGGGTGGGTCGAATTTCGCCCGCTGGGCAAATGTCGTCCACAAAGGAGGGGTGTGGGTTATGCAGGATGAACTGAAAGTGTTCAGCATCATCGCCCCCGATTTGCTTGCGGATATCGGCCGCCGTGCCCAGGTGCTTTCCGGCATTGAGAATATGCAGCCGGTGGGCCGCCGTGCTTTGGCTGCCCGGCTGAACCTGCCCGAAAGGGAAGTGCGTGCCGCCGCCGCCGTTTTGAAGGATCAGGGGTTGATTACCATGGACGCCGCCGGCATGCAGCTGACGGAAAGCGCCCAGGAAATTATGCCCGGTGCCCGGGAACTGAGCCGGGCCATGGCCGGCCTTTCCAAGTTGGAGCAGGCCCTGTCCGCCCTGCTTGGGGTGCCCCATGTGGTGGTGGTTTCCGGCAATGCGGATCAGGATCCTCTGGCCCTAAGGGATGTGGGCCGTGCCGCTGCCCATCGCATTCAGAAGCTGATGCAAAACGGCATGACCATGGCCGTGGCCGGGGGCAGCACCATGCGGGAAGTGGCCCGGGGCATGCAGGGCAACCTGCAAATGAACGTGATGGTGATTCCTGCCCGGGGGGGCATGGGCTCCAGCGTGGAAACCCAGGCCAATACCGTTGCCGCCGAAATTGCCCGGAAAGTGGGCGGCAGGCATTTCAGCATCCACCTGCCCGATAACCTGGATGCACCGGCCCTGCAGGAAATGACGAAGGTGCCGGAAGTGCAGGAGGCCCTTTCCCTGATGCAAAGCGCCGGGCTGATCGTCCACGGCGTGGGAAGGGCAGATACTATGGCCCAGAACCGCCGCCTTTCCCCGGAATATCTGGAAATGCTGCGCCGGAAAAAGGCCGTGGGGGAAGCATTCGGCGATTTCTTCGATTTTGACGGCCAGACGGTGTGGCAGGCGTCCACCGTATCCGCCGCCCTGTCCCATCCACTGCCCGGCTGCAAAATGGTGGCCGTGGCCGCCGGGGAAAAGAAGGCAGAGGCCATCATCGCCTCCACCCGCCATGATCCCCATGATTCCCTCATCACCGATGAAGGCGCCGCACGGCGCATCATTGCCCTGATGGAAGAAAAATAATTCCCTTCGTTACCTGAGCCTTAAGGCTTTGGCATATAAAAAAGATAGAAATAAAAGGAGTGCCCGTCATGAACAAGATGACCATCGAAGACATCAATGTAAAAGGCAAGCGCGTTCTGGTGCGTGTTGACTTCAACGTTCCCATGGATGCCGACAAGAACATCACCGATGAAAACCGCATCGTTGGTGCCCTGCCCACCATCAAGTATCTGCTGAAGAACGAAGCCAAGGTGGTCCTGTGCAGCCATATGGGCAAGCCCCACAACGTTTTCAATGAAACCCTGAAGCTGAACAAGAAGGAAAAGGCCAAGATCGAAGC
>JAZUQI010000259.1:0-7685 GCA_045605625.1 Clostridia bacterium | reverse complement strand
CATACCCGGCCCCTTCGCCGCAGGGGAAAATGCCCTGAATGTTGCTTTCAAACCGTTCATCCCGGGGCAGGCGCACCGGACAGGAAGAGCGGCTTTCCACCGCCGTCAAAACCGCATCCGGCAGGGCAAAGCCCTTGAGCCTTTGGTCAAAGGCCGGGATGGCCGCCCGAAGGCCGTTTATGGCAAAGGCAGGCAGCACCGCCTGCAAATCGGCGCAGGTAACGCCGGGGCGGTAAGTGGGGGAAACGGAACCCAGCTGTTTCGTTTCCTTTCCGGTAAGAAAATCCCGGCAGAGCTGAACGGGGGCGTGGTAATTGCTGCCTCCGGCACGGAAGGCCTTTTCTTCCCACATCCGCTGCAACACATACCCGGCCAGGGGATGATCGTCCCCAAAGTCCTCCGGCCGTACATCGATGAGAACGGCGGCGTTGGCGTTTTCCCCATCCCGGGCGAAAGTACTCATGCCGTTTGTGCACAGGGCATTTTCCCGGCTGGCGGCAGGCACCACCGTGCCCCCGGGGCACATGCAGAAGGTGTATGCCCCCCGGCCGTCCGGCAATTTATGGGACAGGTGATATTCCGCTGCCCCCAGGGCCGGATGCCGGGCGAATTTGCCGTACTGGGCCTGATTGATGAGGGACTGGGGATGCTCCATACGCACACCCACGGAAAAGGGCTTTTGCACCATGTTCACGCCGCTGCGGTACAGCATTTGCTGGGTATCGGCGGCGCTGTGGCCGATGGCCACGATGAGGGCATCCGTTGCAATTTCCTGCTTTTCGCCGTTTTTTATGTATTCCACGCAGGTGAGCTGGTTTTTCGTCACCTGAATGCCGGAAAGCCGGGCGCCGAAATGCACTTCGCCCCCCAGTTCCAGAATTTCCCGGCGGATATTGGCCACCACCTGGGGCAATCTATCCGTGCCGATGTGGGGGTGAGAAAGGTATAAGATTTCTTCCGGTGCCCCGTGGGCGAATAATTCTTGCAAAACCAGCTGGCAGCGTTTATCCTTGATGCCGGTGGTGAGCTTGCCGTCGGAAAAGGCACCGGCGCCGCCTTCGCCGAACTGAATATTGCTTTCGGTGTTCAATTTTCCGGTGAGGGAAAAGGTATCCACCGTTTTTTTGCGGTTTTCCACGCTTTCCCCACGCTCCAGCACGATGGGCCGAAGGCCGCACCGGGCCAAGGTCAGCGCCGCAAACAGGCCGCCGGGGCCCAGCCCGGCCACCACCGGGCGCATACCCTTGGGGGCTTGGGCCCTGGGAAAGGAAGGGGCAGGGGGCAGAAGGGAAGCAATGCCGGGTTTTACATTTTTCAGCACGGCCTGTTCATTCTTCAGCTGCACATCCACCGCCACCACAAAATGCACATCCCCCTTATCCCGGGCATCCACGCTTTTTTTGCTGATATGGAAAGAAAGCACGGCGGCCCTTGGAACACGCAGCTTTTTCAGGGCGGCATCCAGGGCGGTTTCATCCGTGCCGTTCAGGGGCAATTTGATGTTGGCAATGCGCAGCATAACAGGCCTTCCTTTACAATGAATTGACAACAAATAATTATACCATACCAGAAAAGAAGGGGCAAGAAAAACAAAAAGAAAAGCCCCGCAAAACGTGCGGAGCTCTTCTTCTGATGCTTATTTGTTCTGCATAGCGGCGAAGCATTCGCTGCAGTATACAGGGCGGTCTTCCCTGGGCAGGAAAGGAACCTTGGTTTCGGCGCCGCAGTTGGCGCACACAGCATCGTGCATTTCACGCGGGCCATTGCCGTTGTTACGGGTAGCCTTGCGAGCCTGACGGCATTCGCGGCAACGGGTGGGCTCATTCTGGAAGCCCTTTTCGGCGTAGAATTCCTGTTCACCGGCCGTGAACACGAATTCGTTACCACAGTCACGGCATACCAGCGTTTTGTCCTGATACATTTTGATTTCCCCCTGATTAAGATGTTGGTTAGCGTCGGCTGACCTGGTTTTTGACCCCACACTCGCCGGCTGGGACATTGCTCCGCGAATGATCGCCCTCACGCCGTCCTCTCGTGTTCAAACACGGCCGGGCTTACATCTAGACCGCACCATGCTCACCGGGGCTTTGCCCGGCTTACGTGGACCGTTTTGCCTGCGACTGGCATCGGCTTGCAACCACAGACCCGATTTTGCCAACCGCCGTCATTATATGCCCTTTTTGCAAGAAACGCAAGCTATTTTTCTTGATTTTTCAAAGGTTTCCAGCAATTTTGGGCAGAAATACGAAAAAAGTACGGAAAAGTGATAAAAAGTAAGAAAAAGTGCTTAGAGAATCAGCATGCAATCGCCGAAAGAGAAGAACCGGTATTCCTTTTCCACTGCTTCTTTATAGGCGGAAAGCGCCTCTTCCTTGCCCATCAGGGCGGATACCAGCATCAAAAGCGTGCTTTCCGGCAGGTGGAAATTGGTAAGCAAAACATCCGTGGCCTTCAGCTTCACCCCGGGAGTGATGAAAATATTGGTCATGCCCATGCCGGGGTGCACGATGCCGTTTTCATCGGCGGCGGTTTCCAGCGTGCGCACGGAGGTGGTGCCGATGCACACAATGCGGCCGCCCCGTTTCCGGGCAGCGTTAATTTTTTCCGCCGCTTCTTCCGTCACCTGCCAGTATTCGGAATGCATCACATGCTGGCTCACATCCTCCACCTTCACCGGGCGGAAAGTGCCAAGCCCCACATGGAGCAATACCGGCACGATTTCCACCCCCATCTCCCGGATGCGCTGCATCACTTCTTCGGTGAAGTGCAGCCCGGCGGTGGGGGCGGCGGCGCTGCCCTGCTCCTTGGCGTAGATGGTTTGGTATTGGGTGGGGTCATCCAGTTTTTCGTGGATGTAGGGGGGCAGGGGCATTTCGCCCAAGCGGTCCAGCAGTTCCTCAAACACGCCTTCATACAGGAATTTCACCACCCGGCCTCCGGCGGCGGTGGTTTCCCCAATTTCTGCCCGAAGCAGCCCATCCCCGAAGGATACCGTG
Organism: Clostridia bacterium; assembly: GCA_045605625.1. Taxonomy (GTDB): domain Bacteria; phylum Bacillota; class Clostridia; order Christensenellales; family Aristaeellaceae; genus RUG563. The sequence continues at coordinate 4,689 of JAZUQI010000259.1, read as the reverse complement.
ACGCCCTTTTTCAGCCGGCGGCCCGGGCGCACCAGGGTTTCCCAGTTATCTTTATCCTTCCGCTGAAGCAGCAGCACTTCCACCGGCACCCCGGTATCTTCCTTTACCCCCAGCAAGCGGGCCGGCAGCACTTTGGTGTGGTTGATCACCATCACATCCCCGGGGCGGAGATAATCCGGCAGATCCCGGAAAATTTTATCTTCATGCAGGCCGCTGTCCCGGTGGATCACCATCATCCGGGCGGCGTCCCGAGGCTGGGCCGGGGTCTGGGCAATGAGCCTCTCCGGCAGATCATAATAAAAATCAGCTGTTTTCATGTGCATTATCCTTTGACCATTGATAGGCAATTCGGGGATCGCCGTTTTCCAGATAGATGATGCCGCAGCGGCAAAAGCCGTTCTTTTGCACCACATGCTGCATGGTGTGGTTATCGTGGTGGGTGTCCACCCGGATTTCATCGATGAACTGCCGGCCAAAATCCCGGGCCAGCGTCACCATGCCCTTCACCGTGCCGTCGGAGGCAATGCGGTGGATGGTGCCGTAGGGCTTTTGATTGGGCCATTGGCCGTCTTCGATGAAGCCGTAGGTAGGGTCTTCCCCCAGAATGAAGGCAAACACGGCGTGGATGCCGCCTTCATCTTCACAGACGAACAGCTGCTTTTTTTCCACGTCGCTTTCCAGAAGGGAAAGGCTGGGGTATCCGCCGGCCCACTGGGTCATATTTCCGGTGGAGCGCATATAGGCCCGGCCTGCGGCATACACCTCCATCACCCGGGGTAAATCCTTCATTTCACAAGGCCGAATGTGCATTTATTTCGCCCTTTCTCAGAATAATTGGGTTTGTTCCGCTTCGGTTACGGCATCGGCCTTGATGGCCGGGGGCGTTTTGCCCAGATGCTCATAGGCGGAGGGGGTGCAAATGCGGCCCCGGGGGGTGCGCATGATGAAGCCAAGCTGCATAAGGTAAGGCTCATACACATCTTCAATGGTGACGGCATCTTCCCCGGTGACGGCGGCCAGCGTATCCAGCCCCACGGGGCCGCCGCCGAATTTTTCAATCATGGCGTTGAGCAGCGCCCGGTCCACCCGGTCCAGCCCCAGATCATCCACATCCTGCATGCTCAGGCTTTCGGCGGCCACCTGGGCCGTAATGCGGCCGTTGCCCCGAACTTGGGCATAATCCCGCACCCGCTTCAAAAGCCGGTTGGCAATACGGGGGGTGCCCCGGCTGCGCTTGGCAATTTCCAGAATGCCGTCATCATCATAGGGCATACCCAGGATTCCGGCGGAGCGGGCCACGATCTTAGAAAGCTCTTCCGGGGAATACATCTGCAGCCGGAAGACGATGCCAAAACGATCCCGCAGGGGGGCGGAAAGGCGCCCGGCCCGGGTGGTTGCCCCCACCAAAGTGAACTTTGGCAAATCCAGCCGCATGGAACGGGCTGTGGGGCCTTTGCCGCTCATGATATCCAGGGCATAATCTTCCATGGCCGGGTACAATACTTCTTCCACGGCCCGGGACAGGCGGTGGATTTCGTCAATGAACAGAATATCCCCGGCGTTCAGGTTGGTAAGGATGGAGGCCAGATCCCCGGGGCGCTCAATGGCCGGGCCGGAAGTGACCCGGATGTTTTGCCCCATTTCGGCGGCCACAATGCAGGCCAGGGTGGTTTTGCCAAGGCCGGGAGGGCCATAGAGCAAAATATGGTCCAGCGCATCGTGCCGCTTCAGGGCAGCGGAAATATAGATGGACAGGCTGTTTTTCACATTTTCCTGGCCAATGTATTCTCTCAAATGATGGGGCCGCAGGGAAAGCTCAATATCTTCATCTTCCTGCCGCATGCCGCTCATTACCAGACGATCATCCATGGAAAGAACCCTCCAATTCCATTACATGCCTGCCATGTTCCTCAGGGCCAGGCGCACCAGGTCATTGGCTTTATCGCTTTGGCCCCGCACCTGGGAAATGGCCCGGGCCGCTTCGGCGGCAGTATAGCCAAGGGCCTGCAGGGCGGCCAGGGCCTCCGTTGCCGCATCTTCCTGCACGGGGGTGAAGGAAGTGTGGCCGGTGGGGGCGGCGGCAAAATCCCCTTCGGATACCTTTTCTTTCAGTTCCAGGGCTATGCGCTGGGCGGTTTTCTTGCCAACGCCGGGGGCCCGGGACAGGGCCGTCACATCCCCGGTGACGATGGCCAGGGAAAGATCCCGCAGGGGCATGCTGCCGAGAATGGCCAGGGCCAGCTTGGGGCCGATGCCGGAAACGGACATCAGTTTCAGAAACATTTCTTTTTCTTCTTTGGTGGCAAAGCCGAAAAGTTCCATGGCATCTTCCCGGACGGAAAGATAGGTGAACACTTTCATTTGCTCCCCGGCCGGGGGCGTATCCTGCAAGGTGGTCATGCTGACGGACAGGAGATAGCCCACGCCGCCCACGTCCAGAATCAGTTCATTCAGGCCCTTATCGGCCACGGTGCCCTTCAGATAGGCATACATGCAGCATTCCTCCTTATTTCATCCGGAATTGTTCCCGCATCCTGCCGGAAGCGGCATGGGTGAGGGCGGCGGCCACGGCATCGGCAGCGTCATCGGGCTTGATGATATCGGGCAGGTTCAGCATCATTTTCACCATTTGCTGCACCTGCTTTTTATCCGCCTTGCCATAGCCGGTAACGGCCTGCTTGATTTGCATGGGGGTGTATTCATACATGGGTTTGCCAAATTCGCTGCAGGCGCACAGGGCGCAGCCCCGGGCCGCCCCCACGTTCAGGGCGGTGGTAACGTTTCTGGCAAAGAATAATTCTTCAAACACCACTTCATCCGGCTCATAGGTGCACAGCAGGGCGCTTACATCCACAAAAATTTTGTGCAGCCTTTCATGCATGGGCATTTCTGCCGGGGTGAACACGCAGCCGGCCTGCACCAAGGTGTTTTTCCTGCCGTCCGTGTCAATCACGCCCCAGCCCATGATGGCAAGGCCCGGGTCAATGCCGAAAATACGCATGCTGTGCCTCCTGAAAAATAATCATATTATTATAGAACAAATGTGCGCTATTTGTCAATCGGAAGGGCCGGGAAAGGCCAGGGCAAAGCCGGACGAAAAATTTACAATTATTTCACGGGGCGCAGGGGAGGGCAGGGGGCAAAAGCCCTTTTCTTTTTTTCGGGATTGCAGTATAATATATTCTGCGAAATTATGGGATGGCCATGAGCCGCCTTGGCATACAGAAAGGAAACGGAATGAGAAAAGGATTGGGCATCTTGGCGCTGGTGATGGTGCTGGCGGTATCCGGCTGCATGGCGGAAGAAGCCATGCAGGTGACGGTTTCCTGCCGGATCTTAGAAAGCGCCCGGCTTTCCGAAACAGGCCTTTCGGCCGCCAACCAGGTGCTGAACCGCCTGAAACTGAGGCAGGTGGCCGGGGAAGAGGCAGAGCGGGCGGAACTAATGATTGACGGGCGAATGATGTGGTCCGTGACGCAGCAGGAAAAGGCGGACGGGGTGCACACCGTTTTTTCGGATATGACGGATTATGTGACGGAAAAGGATGCACCGGATGCCCTGATGCTGCTGGTCGGAACGGAAGGGCAGCAGAAAAACCCCTGCTTTTCCCCCAAGGCGTATTCAGCCTTTGCCCCGGAACTGTATGAGATGCTGGGGGACATGGATGAACCTTCAACGCTTGATTATACGGTGACGGTGGAGCATGCGGCCTATTCCCCCAAATACGACCGGTATGTGCTTCCGCAAGCGGCTATCAACGCCGGTTGGCGTCAGGTGGCAGCGGCGGCCTGGCGGCATTTTTACCCCGACGGCGGCGATGAAGAGGCCTTTGCCGCCCTGTGCGATGTGACCTTTTCCGGTGATGTGCAGGTGAAGCGCCTGTATGACCGGCAGGGGGCGGACCTGGGGGTGCAGCTGACCGGAAACGGCCATGTGCTGGGGGAAGAAAGGAAAATTTCCCTCACCCTGGGATACACGGAAGGGAAGGGGGGCAGCCTCCTGCTTTCCCTGAAAGCGCTGAAGGGAAACGATGCCCTGCGTGTGAACGCCACGCTGAAAGAAAGCATCAAAGAGCAGCGCAATGCCTATACCTTTTCCTGCACCTTCCTGAACCAGCAGGGGAAGGAAAAGGAAACCTGGGCCCTGAATGCCGCCCTGCAGGAAACTCCGGAAGGGGAAAACAGGCGCATCGGCGGCGAAATGAAATGGGAAAAGGATGGGGTAACCTATCTCATCCAGCCCGATCTTTTGCAAGGAGTGGGGAGTGTAAGCGGCACGGTGCAGCTGGCGAAAAAAGAAAAGAAGCAGCAAACCCTGCAGGCCCTCTTTACGGTGGAAGCATCCCCGGCGGAAGAACCCGTGCTTGCGGAACATGTGCAGCAGATAGCCCTTTCCCATCTGGAAGCGGAAGAAGCCCGGCTGCAGCTGTTTCCGGAAAACGTGGTGTTGATGCGTGCGGTAACGTATTTATTGGACGATTTGGAAGAAGGCCAGCGCTGGCAGCTGACCCATGATTTGAAGAATGAAAACTGGCTGAACGGGCCGGAGGTGCCGGTTCAGGAAGAAAAACAGGAATTGTGGATGATTGAGGAGGAAACACCATGAAGCGAGGAATGGCCTTTTTACTGGCAGCGGCCCTTGTGGTGATGTGCGTACCGGCGCTGGCGGTGAGCTATACCGTGGATGAAA
>JAZUQI010000258.1:0-2081 GCA_045605625.1 Clostridia bacterium | reverse complement strand
AAGCAGGGAATGCACATGGATCTCTGCCTTTCGGAAATGAACCTGGAAAATGGGGAAGAAGAAAACCGGCAAATGGTATCGGAAGAAATCACCATGATTCTGGAAGCGCCAATGGATACCTGTGAATACAGTTTCCCGGAGGGCACGGAAGTAAAGGGCTATCGGCTGGAAAGCCTGAAAGGGGAGTTGACGGCAGCCGGGATGTATCTGTTCAGCACCTTCACGGCCCCGGAAGGCTCCACGCTGGATGATTTCTATCAGGTATACGATCACGAGTATCACTACACCAATGAAACGGGAGAGCGCTATGCCAATGGCATCAGTTTCTCCGGCAGCCTGGATGATACGGAGTTCCCTAAAATCGTCATCGGGGATATGATTTCCGTAAACGAAATGCCGCAAAGCATGGTTTTGCACATCATGGGCGCAGAAATTCCCCTCACGAAATAACCCCTTTTGCCGCCTTGCACACGCAGGGCGGCTTTTTTGATAAAGATAAGAACAAATGTTTGCAAATTTATAATTTGTGTGCTATAATGGAAAAAATGAAAGGGGAGGGGAATATGAGCGGCATTTTGCGAATGAACCTGGATGAACAAACAGCCAAGGAATATGCCTATTCGGAAGTGGTGGAGGCCGGGGGCTTTGTGTTTCTCACCTTCTGTGTGGGGAATATCGGCCAAAATGTGGAAATGCAGGTGCACGGCGCCCTGGATAACATGGAAGAAAGGCTGAAGCTGGTGGGGCTTGATTTATCCCACGTGGTGAAAGTGGACGTGCTGATGAAAGACCCCTGGAATATTCCCCAGATGGAAAAGGTGTTCAAAGAACGGTTTGGCCAGCATCTGCCAGCCCGGAAAACCATTGCCACGGAATTTGCCCACCGGGGCGGCGAAAGCGGCCTGCAGGTGCAAATTGACGCCATTGCATATAGGGGATGAAAGGATTGAACGTAAACATTTCAAAGGAGCGGCTGGATGCCCAAACATATATTGATTTTCTGAAACGGACGGATCTGGGCAGCCAATACCCCAAAGAACGCTTCCCGGAACGCATTGAACGCTTGACGAAAAACGTATCCATCAGCCTTACCGCACGGGATGAAACGGGGGAATTGGTGGGCGTTTTGTTTGGCATTACGGATTTTGCCTATTGGCTGTTTATTACCGATCTTGGGGTGGACAGGCGCTATACAGGCAAGGGTATTGGCAAGCAACTGATGCAAAAGGCCCATGAACTGGCCGGGGGCGAACAGGACATTATCCTCTACACCTGCGCCAACGAAAATGCCATTGGGTTTTATGAAAAGTTTGGCATGGTCACCGCACATGATGTAATGGTGAAAAACAACGTGGAATGGACGGCCTTCACCGTGGAATAAAGGCATGGACAAGGACGCCTTTACGTGCTATAATGGCCCTACTGCCACCGGGTAGGAATGTATTTTTGAAGCATTCGGAGCACATCGTTAGGTCTTTCAAGATGTGCTGCGGATGTTTTTTGATTGGGAGGATGGGTATGAAAAAGCTTCTTTTGTATTTCTCCAAAGGGGAGTGGCGCTTATGGATTGGCTCTGTTACCGGTATAATGGGTGCTTATTTTCTGTTTTCGGGTGGAGATGGGCTTACCCTGCTGGCATCGCTGATCGGCGTCACATCGCTTATTTTCAATGCCAAAGGCCATCCGGTGGGGCAGGTGCTGATGGTGGTGTTCAGCATCCTCTATGGCATCATTTCCTATACCTTCCGCTACTTCGGTGAAATGATCACTTATCTTGGCATGACCATGCCCATGGCCTCTCTTGCGCTGTTCAGCTGGCTGCGAAACCCATATAAGGGAAATAAGGCTCAGGTGACCGTAAGCCGCCTTACCGGGCGTGAATGGGTTTTCGGCACGGTTCTGACAATCCTTGTGACCGTTGTTTTCTATTTCATCCTGGCGGCTTTTCGTACCGTCCATTTGCTGCCCAGCACACTTTCCGTTACCACCAGCTTTCTGGCGGCTTACCTCACCTATAAACGCAGCCCCTGCTATGCGGTGGCCTATGCGGCCAACGATGTGGTGCTGGTGGTGTTTTGGGT
>JAZUQI010000257.1:0-12315 GCA_045605625.1 Clostridia bacterium | reverse complement strand
CATGACCTTTCCTTCTATTACAGGATTGATCTGGAAAACGAGGCAGCCCTGCCGGATGGGATGGGGCTGCATTCCCACAAGGATAACAGCCGGATTTTGCTGGAATGGGTGCCGGTGGAAAAGGTGAGGGAATTGGTGATTTACCCTGAGTTTCTGAAAACGGAAATCCATCGCCTGCAGGAAGCCGTTCAGCATTTTACAACCTACGCATAAAAAAGCATATAAAAAAGCCGGTGGAAATATCCACCGGACTTTTTTTCGCTTTGATTAAGCCTGTTCGGGAGCACCAACGGGGCAGGCAACAGCGCAAGCGCCGGATTCGATGCACTTTTCGGCGTGGATTTCGAACTTGCCTTCACCTTCGATGATAGCTTCTACGGGGCATTCGGCAGCGCAAGCGCCGCAAGCGATGCAAGCATCCGTGATTTTGAAAGCCATAACTGTTTACCTCCAAACGTTTTTCGCTTTCGCGTTGGTATTATTATACGCCCATTTTGCAAAAAATGCAAGGGGATTTCAGCGGCGGAATGGAAAAAAGGGGTTAGGCCTTTTGGTAGGCATACAGCCGGTACATTTTTCTGGCAAAACGGCCGGCAAACACCCGGCGGAAAACGGCCCTTTCCATGCCCTTCAGCTGCTGGATCAGGTGGGGCGGCGTCATGCTGCATTCCTCCACAAAGGAAAGGCCGGTATCCCGTTCCAGCTCCTTCGCATCATCCACGCCGTACACCGTGGAAACACCCACATCGTTGATGGGGTTTTTGTATTTGGAAATCCGGGCGGCCAGGGTGGTGTAGGTATCGCACAGCAGAAAAACATGGCCAAAATGCCCCGTCAGACGGGCCAGCAGGGAAATTAGTTCCTCTTTTTTCAGGTACATGCTGATGCCCTCCATCAGGATGATGGCATCCTGCCCCTTTGGCACATTTGCCAGCCATTGGGGATCCCGGGCATCGGAGGGAATCATGCGATATGCATCCGTTTCGGCATAATACCGCCTGCGTTCCCGGATTACCGCCGGGAAATCCACATCGAACCAAAGATGGCCGTTATGGCCCGCACGCTCCGCCCGGCTATCCATGCCGCAGCCGATGTGCAAAACCACCGCATCCGGGGAAAGGGCCATTTGTTCCTTCACCCAGGCATCAAACACGGCGGAACGCATGCCCATATAGTAGGCCAGCCACTTGGATTTGGATTTGCCCCGGATGGGGAACTGTTCCTTTTCCCAGAGGGTTTCCGCCTTCTTATCAGCAAGGATGATGCCCTTTTTGCTCACATAAGCTTTGCCGTACAGGGGGATATAGAGGGTTTTGTTTACATTATTCATGGTTTATTGATACACGGCACGCTCGCCGCCGATGTAGGGCAGGCGGGAATAGGCGCAGGTGACGTGGGCGCTGCCCACCTTATCAATTTCGCCCCGGAAGGGAACGGCCACAGGGCGCAGGTGCATGCCGATCAAGGTATCGCCGATATCGATGCCGGCGTTGGCCTGCACGGCGATGACCAGGCAGGGGTTCTCCATCCTTTTCCATGCGGCGGCAGGCACGCTGCCACCGGCCTTGGGCTGGGGCACGGCGCACACCTGCAGGTACCCGGCCTTTTCGGCGGCGGCCTTATCCATCACCAGCGCCCGGTTCAAGTGTTCACAGCACTGGAAAATGGGGGTGAGGCCTGCGTTTTGGCAGAATTTCAGCACCGCTTCCGCAATCCATTCGCCAATCTGGGGGACGCTGTTTTTGCCGATTTTGCCGCCGGCCACTTCGCTGGTGGAGCAGCCGATGACCACCTGAGCGCCGGGCTGTAATTTGGCCGCAATTTTCAAATCCAGCAGGGCTTTGGTCACCTGAGCCGTAATCATTTCATAATCCGTCATGGTTTTGTTCCTCCGTTATTTCTTGAATGTATACATACCGATGGCCGTAGCAATGGCCAGGTTCAAAGAATCAATATCATTGGAGTGGGGGATGCGCACCGCCCGGCCCATCTGGGCAAATTCCGGAGGCAGGCCGCTGCCTTCATTGCCCATCACCAGTGCACAGGGGCGGATGATGTTTTTCGCCGCTTCTTCCAATAGCACCGAGCCGTCCAGCATAAAGGGGTACAGCTGATGGGCGGGAAAATCCGCCCGGTAGGCATCAAAATCCTCATATTCCCGGACACGCAGGGAAAACAGGGCCCCCATGGAGGAACGCACCACCTTGGGGTCATACACATCGGTGGCCGGGCGAATGATGGCGATATCCCGAAAGCCCAGCCCCAGAGCCGTGCGCAGGATGGTGCCCAGGTTTCCTGCATCGGAAATGTGGTGCAGTACCACATGGTCGTTTTCCGTCAGGGCGGCAGGGCGCTTTTCAAAAACCGCAGCAGCAAAGCAGTTATCCTTCCCGGAAATCCGGGCCAGGGCCTTATCCGCCGTTTCGATGCGGATATGGTTTTGTGCGGCCAGCGCAGTTAATTTTTCCACGCCTTCTCCTTCCGCCGCCTTGCTGGAAAGCAGCAGCCGCCGCACCAGATGGGGAGATTTTTGCAAGGCTTCCATGCTGGGGAACATGCCGGGGGCGTAGGAATAATCCAGGGTTCTGCGATAGGCTTCCAATGCAGGCATAGGGGCCTCCTATTTCAAGAACTTTTTGATCTTCTTCAGCTTTCCGCCGGTGTAAGGGGGATAGCGGAAGGAAAAATCCAGGAAGCGGCTTTTTTTCAGCACCGCTTTTTTATGGGAGAAGGTATCAAAGGTGTATTTGCCGTGATATTTGCCCATGCCGCTCATGCCAACGCCGCCAAAGGGCAGATGGGGCGAAGCCAGGTGCATGATGGTGTCATTCACGCATCCGCCGCCAAAGGACAGGCGGCTGAGCACCTTTTCCCGGGCGGAGGGGCGATTGGTGAACAGGTACAGGGCCAGGGGCTTTTCCCCGGCGGCAATTTTCTGGATGGCATCATCCAGCCGTTCAAAGGCAATCACCGGCAGGATGGGGGCAAAAATCTCCTCCTGCATAATGGGGGAGGCCCAGGATACATCTTCCAGCAGGGTGGGGGCAATGCGGCTGCCGTCGCCCACGCCGCCGTAAAACACCGTTTCCCCATTCATCAGTTCCATGGCCCGGGCGTAATGCCGGGGGGAAACCATCCGGGGCCATTCGGGGTTTTGCAGGGCATTGCCGTAAAACTGATCCCAGCAGGCGGCAATTTCGTGCATCAATTTTTCTTTCACGCTTTTATGCACCAGCAAATAATCCGGGGCCACGCAGGTTTGGCCGCTGTTGATGCCCTTGCCAAAGGCAATGCGCCGGGCGGCCAATTTGATATCGGCGGAATCATCCACAATGCAGGGGCTTTTGCCCCCCAGCTCCAGGGTGGTGGGGGTGAGGTATTTGGCAGCCTTTTCCTGCACAATTTTTCCCACCGTTACGCCGCCGGTGAAAAAGATATAATCGAACCGTTCATCCAGAAGCATCTGGTTTTCCGCCCGTCCCCCTAAGATGACGGCGGCCTGTTCCGCCGGGAAGCATTCGGCAATCAGCTGGTAAATGATTTCGCTGGTGCAGGGGGAAAGGTTACTGGGTTTGAGCAGCACATGGTTTCCTGCCGCAATGGCCCCAATAAAGGGGGAAAGGGACAAAAGGAAGGGGTAATTCCACGGGGCCATTACCAGCACCACGCCATAAGGCTCCTGCATCACAACGGATTTGGCCGGAAACAGGGCCAGGGGTGTTTTCACCCTTTTGGGGGCGGCCCAGCGGCTGAGGTTGCGGATGGTGTGGCTCAGTTCCGTCAGCACCATGCCGATTTCCGTCATATAGCTTTCGGTGCGGCCTTTGGAAAGATCCTGCCGAAGGGCCGCTGCAATTTCCTTTTCCCGAAGCTGAATGGCCTCCTGCAGCCTCTCCAGGGCCAGAATGCGTTCATCCACGGAATAGGGATGGTTCTTTTCAAAGGCGCTGCGCTGCAGCACCACCAGTTCATGAATGGTCATTTCAAAAGAGCCTCCAGAATGGCCTTGGCCATTTGCTTGCCCCGGCTGCCGATTTCACCCACCGGCCCCACACAGGAGGGGCAGCCGTTGGGGCAGGTGCAATCAGATACCAGCGTAAGGGCATGGGTGAGAAGAATGTTCCGCATGCGGAAGGCCTTTTCCGAAAGGCCGATGCCGCCGGGGCAGTTATCGTAAATAATCAGGGTGGGGGCATCCGTAAAGGGGCATTTCACCTGATAGGATACCGCAATATCCCGGGGACTGCACATGAGATACAAGGGACACAGAATGCGCAGAAGGTTTGCAATGCCCAGCATGCCGCTTTGCAAATCATCCTTTTCGAAGGTGGAGGCAATGCCCTCGGGCACGGTGAACCAGCTGGCGGCGGTGTGCATATCCGTTTCCGGCAGGCGCACCGGGCCAAAGCCCACGTTTTCGTTATTATCAAAGCGCATTTTCTTGAAAATTTTCACCAGCGCCGTTACCTTCACTTCCCCGAAGAAAGCGTTTTCTTCTTCCTTTTCCACGTCCAGCAGGCTGAGGGATACGTTCAGGTCCGCATCGGTATAGTAATCCACATTCACTTTGCGGATGAAGGCCTTGCAGGCATCAAAATCCAATTTTTCCACCTGATAAGTTTGGCCTTCGTGCATGTAAATGGCATTTTCATGGAGGAGCATGGGAACCGTAAACCGATCCATTTCCCCCACCATCCGGGGCCGGGCCGGGTCCGTAATATCCATGATGAGGTAATTTTCCGTCATGGCGGTGCGCAGGCTGATTTCGCTGGCGGGAAAATCCTCGGCGCACCAATGGTACGTTCCCCCCACATGGCGCAGGATATTGGCATCGCACAAATAATCCAGCATTTCATCGCTGCCCATGGCGTTGCCAAGCGTTTCCCCTTCTTTGCAGGGCAGTTCATAGGCGGTGCACTTGAAATGGTTCAGCAGGATATATAGGTTACCCGGGTCCAGCAGGGCGTTTTCCGCGGGCTGATCGAAGAAATATTCGGGGTGGGATACAATGAACTGATCCAGCGCATTGGAGGAGGCCACCATGAACGTGGCCGATACCCCGTGGCGCCGCCCGGCACGGCCGGATTGCTGCCATGTGCTGGCAATGGTGCCGGGGTAGCCGCACAAAACGCAGGCTTCCAGCGCCCCAATATCAATGCCCAGTTCCAGGGCGTTGGTGGAAATCACGGCGTCGATCTGGCCGGAGCGCAGGCCTTTCTCAATTTCCCGGCGCTCATGGGGCAGATAGCCGCCCCGGTAACCCCGCACCTTTCCGGAATTGCCAAGAGGATCCGCCACCTGGGCCTTAAGCTGCCGGGTCATCACTTCCACCTGCAGCCGGGATTTGGCAAACACAATGCTTTGCACATGGTTTTTCAAAAGCATGGAAGCAATGGCTTGGGTTTGGGAAAGCACGCTTTTGCGGATGCCCAGTTGCTGGTTCACCACCGGGGGATTGTAGAAAATATAGTGCTTTTCCCCGGAGGGGGCACCGTTATTATCAATCAGCGTCACCGGCCGGCCGATGAGGGTTTCCGCCAGTTCTTTTGGGTTTTGGATGGTGGCGGAGCAGAGAATGAACCGGGGGTGGCTGCCGTAGAATACGCACAGGCGCAGCAGCCGACGCAGTACATTGGCCAGGTTGCTGCCGAAAATGCCCCGGTAAGAATGGATTTCATCGATGATGATGTATTGCAGGTTTTCAAACAGCTTCACCCATTTGGTGTGCTGGGGCAGAATGCCGGAATGGAGCATATCCGGGTTGGTAACCACCACATGCCCGGCCTGGCGCACGGCCCGGCGTGCTGCCGCCGGGGTATCCCCATCGTAGGTGAAGGTTTTCACATCCACCTGCATCAGTTCAATCAATTCATACAGTTCGCTCACCTGATCGGCAGAAAGGGCCTTGGTGGGGAACAGGTACAGGGCCCGGGCATCCGGGTTTTTCAAAATGGCGGAAAGCACGGGGATATTGTAGCACAGGGTTTTCCCGGAGGCGGTGGGGGTAACCACCACATAATCTTCTCCGTTCCTTGCCGCTTCCAGGCAGGCGGCCTGATGGGTGTATAATTGATGTACCCCATGCTGCACCAGGGCCTTGGGCAGGCGGGGGTCAATATCCTGGGGCCAGGGGGCATATTTGGCTTCTTTTGCCGGAAGGGTGCGCCATGCGGTGACGTTTTCCATAAAAAAGGGATCACCCTTCAGTTTCTCCAACAGCTGGGATAAATTCATGACAGCACCTCCTTCACTTTCTTCCTATTATACCGTTTCCGGCGCCAATTAGCAAGATACAGAAAAGAAAACGCCCTGACAATTCAGGGCGCAGAATGTACAAAACTGGCAATTACCGCACGAAGGAAATCCTGTCCGGCGCAGGGAGATGGGCCGGCTTATCATCCGCCGGAATGCCCACGGCAATGGCGATGGTGAATTCGTGGGTTTCGGGGAAGCACAGGGCCTTGCGGAACTGGGGGGCCTTTTCATTCTGGAAGGCAGCCCGGGGCATGCCCAGAATTACCGTGCCAAGGCCAATGCTTTCGGCGGCCAGGCAAATATTCTGGCAGGCAATGCCGCTATCCATGTGGTTCCAGTAATTTTCCTTATCGGCGGAAATGAAAATGACGGTGGGTGCATGGTAGAATACGTCAAATGCCGGGTCCTTGAACCGGGGGCTGCGGTTTTCCGGGGCGGCCTTCATGGTTTCTTCCCACACGGCCTGATTGATTTCCTTTAAAAGGGCCTGGTTTTGCACCACGGTGAAGTGCCAGGGCTGGCGGTTCACGGCGGAAGGGGCATCCATACCGGCTTTCAGCAGGATTTGCACCTGTTCATCGGTAAGCTGGGTTTCCTGGTAGGCCCGGTGGCTGCGGCGGGCAGCGATGGTGCGAAGAACATCGTTCATGGAAAAAACCTCCTTGTTGATGGAATGGATGGAATGTGGTATAATTTTTCGGAAATGAGGTGAAAAGGATGCACCCGGAAGAAGCCATGCGCCTGGCCCTTGAAGAGGCCGTGAAGGATGAAAACGAAGTGCCGGTGGGGGCCGTGATTGAAAAGGACGGCGTCATCATTGCATCGGCCCATAATGAACGGGAAAAGGGAAGCTGCTTTGCCCACGCAGAAGTATTGGCCATGGAAAGGGCCTGCAAGGCGATGGGAACCAGGCGGCTTTCAGGCTGCACGCTGTATGTCACCCTGGAGCCCTGCCCCATGTGCGCCGGGGCCATGGTGATGGCCGGGCTTTCCAAATGCGTGTTTGGCGCATGGGATGAAAAGCAGGGCTGCTGCGGCAGCGTATACCTTCTGACGGAAGACCCCGCCTTTTACCATCGGGTGGAAACGGTGGGGGGCGTTTTGGAAGGGGAATGCGCCGGGGTGCTGAAAGCCTTTTTTGAAAAGAAACGTTGCTGACATCATTATTATAAACGCAGCGCCGCCAATGCGCAAGAAAAAACCGCCGAAAAAATGGCCAAACCGTGAACAGAGTGTAACAAACGCAAAAAAGCGGTGAAAAAACTTGCGGCAGGGGCGGAAATATGGTTTAATAGAGCAAGATAAAAAAATCTGTTTCAGAAAGTGAGACGACGAACCATGAAAAAATTGATTGCAATGCTGCTGGCCCTGCTGATGGTGTGCGGTGCCTGCGTGGCGGAAGATGCCCCGGTGGCCCTGACGGTGAACGGCCAGGCCATTACCAAGGCGGAAGTGCAGCAGTATGCCGAATATCAGCTGGCCAGCGGCTACACCGAAGCGGTAGATTATGAAAGCGCCATCAGCGAATTGATTGTGAACAAAATTGCCAATGACAAAATCAAGGAACTGGGCCTGGATCAGTTCACGGAAGAAGAAAAGGACGCTTTCCGGCTGGATGCCGCTGCCCAGTGGCAGGATGCCGTCAACCAGTATGTAAGCTATTACCTCACCGAAGATACGGAAGAAGCCCGGGCCCAGGCCGAAGCGGATGCCGCTGCCTATTATGCCGCCTATGGCTACAGCGAAGAAGTGCTGTTTGAAAACATGCTGATTTCCGAAAGCTTTGCCAGATTGCAGCAGCACATGCTGGAGGGCCGGGATGTGGCCGTGACGGAAGAAGAAGTGGCCAAGGCATTCCAGGATTCCATCGATCAGGAAAAGGCCATGTTTGAAGGCAATGTGGCCATGTATGAAATGTATCAGCAGTATTATGGTTACCAGTCCTGGTACCGTCCCGAAGGCTATCGGGCCGTGACCCACATCCTGCTGGAAGTGGATGAAGCGCTGCTGACAGCTTACACCGAAAAGAAAGCCATGCTGGAAGAAGAAGGTGCGGAAGTAACCCAGGCGGATGTGGATGCGGCCTTTGATGCCGTGATTGCCAGCCGTCAGGCGGATATTGATGCCATTTACAGCCGGCTGGAAGACGGCGAAGCTTTTGAAACCCTCATTGCCGAATTTGGCACGGATCCCGGCATGCAAAACGCCGAATACCTCAAGAACGGCTATGAAGTGCATCAGGACAGCCTGATGTACGATATGGCCTTCACCAACGGCGCCTTCAGCGAAAAGATGCAGAAGGTGGGCGACGTGAGCGACCCGGTGGTGGGCTCTTACGGCATTCATATCCTGTATTATCTCAGGGATGTGGAAGGCGGCAATGTGGAAATGACGGAAGAAATCCGGGCTGAAATTGAAGGCTATCTCACCAGCGCCAAGCAGAGCGACGCCCTCAATACCGTGATGGATGAATGGGTTGCCGCTTGCGAAGTGGTGCGCAATGAAGATGTGATTGCCAGCCTGT
Source organism: Clostridia bacterium (assembly GCA_045605625.1). Classification (GTDB taxonomy): domain Bacteria; phylum Bacillota; class Clostridia; order Christensenellales; family Aristaeellaceae; genus RUG563. The sequence goes on along the minus strand of JAZUQI010000257.1, from coordinate 3,536 downwards.
ACGAAGCGGAAGAAGTAACTGAAGAAGCGGCGGAAGAAGCCACGGCTGAATAAAAAAAAAAGAATGCATGAAACAGAACGGAAAGAATACAATCCGTTCTGTTTTTTTATGAGAAATTCATTGACAAAAATGAGAAATTACGTTACAATGCAGATAATGGGTTACATATCGATAGGAAATGTGAATTTTCGTATAACTATTAGGATGGTGTAGCAAATGATTGGCAGCAAACGGGTGATTGGTGTTTGCCTGACAAAAGTACATTGGTTCGGCCGCTCGGAAGTAGTGGACCGGCTGAATTACTACGCCTATCAGAATGATTATAAGCTTCTGGTGCTCAACAGTTTTGTGGATTTTTATAAAAACGATGCCAATGATGTGGGCGCCCAAAGCATTTATGATATGATCAATTATGATATTGTGGATGCGCTGGTGATCTTCAACGATGCGTTTAATAATAAAACGCTGGTGGATCATCTGGTAGACACGGCCAAGGCCCACAAAACGCCGGTGGTGCTGGTGGACGGCGAAAGGCCGGATTGCTTTTCCGTGCTCAGCGATTACGATGAAACCTATACGGAACTGATGTGCCACGTGATCCGGGAACATCAAGCAGAAACCACGTTCTATATTGCCGGCCTCCGGAACGGGGATCCGCACTCCGGCCGGCGCATTGCCTGCTACCGGCGGGCGCTGGAAGAATGCGGCCTGCCCTTCTCGGAAGAAAATGTGGATTACGGCGAATTCTGGAGTGACCCGGCCAAGCGCATCGTGCAGCGCATTCATGAAAGCGATAGGGAAATGCCCCGGGCTATCTTCTGCGGAAACGATTATATGGCCATTGCCGTATGCGAAAAACTGCAGGAACTGGGCTATCGGGTGCCGGAAGACGTAGTGGTGACCGGGTTTGACGGCACGGAAGCCGCCCGGTATGCCGTGCCCCAGATTACTACCTGCGTGGAGGATCAGGATAACCTGGCCCGGCTGTGCATGGAAGCGGTGCTGGCAGCCCACCGGGGCGAAGATTGCCGGGTGATAAATAACACGTTCCTGCCCATGGCTACGGAATCCTGCGGCTGCAAGCAGCTTTCCCACATGGATTTTCGGGATATTGCCGCTTCCCTCCACGGCCAGCTGGATGAAGTGCAAACCCATGAAGACTATATGTACGCCTGGATGAACCGGATGTTCACCATCCGGGATATGAATGGCCTGTATACCGCCATTACCAGCAGCATCCTGGAAAACTCCTATGTGTGCCTGAACCAGGATATTCTTTCCATCCTGATGGAAGGGAAAAAGAGCAAGAAGGGCACTTTCTCCGACAGGCTGCTGGTGCTTTCCTCCCGCTATAACCAAAACGATGGGAACTTGGGCACCTATGTGGATTTGAAGGATATGGTGCCGGTTGCGGATAAATGGGAAAACAGCATGGATATTTACGTGCTCAATGCCCTGTATGTGGGGGATAAGGTGTGCGGCTATTATGCGTACCGCTCCTACAGCATGCTGAAAACCGCCCATAAAATCAAGCGTATTGTGAACACGGTGAACCTTGGCTTTACCGTGGCCAGCAACTATTTCCTGCAGGATCATCTCCGGGAAAGCGTGGAAAATGCGGCGCTGCTCAATTCCGTCACCGCCCTGCCCAATCTGAAGGGGTCGCTGAAGTGGTTCCATCAGTTCTGCACCCCGGAAAACCAGAAGAAAACCCTGTGCGTTTCCGTGTATGGCCTGCCCAAGTATACCTACATTCAGGATAACTACGGCATTGCCGATGCGGAAGATGCGGTGAAGTTCGTGGCGGAAGCCCTGAAATTATCCAACCCCGAAGAATGCTTCATCGGCCATATCGGGGATGATGAATTCGTTGTGATCAATTACTTTGATCCGAAGACGCAGGATATTTCCACCGCCATCAGCAATACCATCAATAAAGCCACCTCCGTGTTCTACGGCCTTGTGGAGGAATACAATACCCGCAACGAAAAGAGCTATTATGTGGAAGTGAACTGCGGCTGTTCTCCCGTGGATGCCGGGTGGGAGGATAAACTGGAAAGCTTCATCAAGTTCGCCAAGGCTGAAATGTACATGAACCGCCTCAAGAGCGGCATGGGCAGCGTGGTGAAGGAAGAATCCGCCCCCAAGGAATATTACATGGCCTTTGAACTGCTGATTGAAAAGAACCTGTTCAATTACCATTTCCAGCCCATTGTGAGTGCCAAGAACGGCGAAATCTACGGCTATGAGGCCTTGATGCGCACGGATAAATCCATTGGCATGAACCCCCTGGAAGTGCTGAATGCCGCCCGGGAATACAATAAGCTGTATGAAATTGAAAAGGCTACTATGTTCAATATCATGAACCGGTACGCTAAGGAACGGGAAAAGTTCTGCGGCAAGAAGGTGTTCATTAACACCATCCCCGGCCATTTCCTCAATGACCAGGACGTGGAAAAGCTGAATAACCTCCACGGGGATTATATGGACCGGTTCGTATTTGAACTGACGGAACAGAACACCGTTTCCGATGAGGAACTGAACGCTATCCGCAATTTCAGCGGCGGCGCCAGCAGCGGCCGTATCGCCATTGACGATTATGGCACCGGCCACTCCAATATGGCAAACCTGCTTCGCTACGCTCCCCGGATCATTAAGATTGACCGGTTCCTGATCGAAAACATCCACCGCAACCAGAACAAGCAGCTGTTCGTGCGCAGCACCGTGGAATTTGCCAAGATGAACGGCATTCTGGTGCTGGCAGAGGGCGTGGAAACCTCCAACGAACTGCACACCGTGATTGACCTGGGCGTGGATCTGGTGCAGGGCTATTACCTGGGCCGCCCGGTGCTGGACCCCATTGCGGAAATTCCTTTCGATATCCAGCAGGAAATTCTGTATGCTAATCCCCTGTATGGGCAGAACAGAGTGAATTGATGGGGGAAACGATGAGGGGCGTTGCCCCTTCACCCCACCAGGGGCCTTGCCCCTGGACCCTTCCTGCGGAAAGGGTAAAAGGGTTCAGGCGAAGGCTGTGCCGCTGTAAGGCTTTTATAAGAGCAATAAACGGGGCTTCATCGGGCACGGTGGCAATTTCATTGCCACCAGCCGGATGCAAAGCATCCGGGAAAAATAAGAGAAATCCGATAGGAAAGTGAACTTTCCATGTCGGATTTCTCTTTATTTTTCTTGTGCCCCGATGAAAAATCCTTCGTTACTTCACGCAGTGTGCGGGAAATGTTTGTTGACTGGCGGAAGTTGAAGAGCATTCCCAGAACGAACACAACCAAGCAAATTCCGACGGTCACAAGACTGAAGGCCTTTGCAAATGCGGCGATACTGTCACGAACAGGAGTGCGTTTGTTGCCGCTTTGCTCAAGAAGGAGCATTTCTTTACCGATTTCGGTTTCGAGTCCCGTTTCAACAACGATTGCAGTGGCGGTGCCGTGGATAACCGAGCAACCGGAATAAACCATATTAGTACGGTTTTCTATCGGAGCGATATCTTCGCACAAAGCGTCGGAAAGTTTGTCAAC
>JAZUQI010000256.1:0-1800 GCA_045605625.1 Clostridia bacterium | reverse complement strand
CATTTGTCTTCCTAAGACCGCTTGGCCTCCGACTTACCGGCCATGCCCATACTGAGGCCTGCCTGCAACTGTTCCCGCATGGAACGGAAGGAAGAATAAATATCGCCGCTCCAGGTCAGCACGCCGTATTTCTGGCTGCCGGCCCAGGCACAGCGAACCAGGCTCATAACCTCCTGTTCCCCTTCCGCTTTCAGCCCGTCATAAAAGCCCTTGGCGTAGCCCACAGGGTAAGTATTGCTGCATTGCATGGCCGGCCCGGCATAATAGCGGTAATTATCAAAATCATACAGGCCGTATTCCGGTTCCGCCTCATCCAGCCAGAAACAGCGGATGCCCAAATCATAATAATTTTTCTTGCACTGATCCCACACGTATTTCTGGGCGCCGGGGTGGGTGGCATCGTAGAAGGTGGTATTGCCCATCCAGGTCATGTGAATGGCGTTGGAACGGTCCGCCGTCACCAGATACCCTTTGGATGCCATGGGCCCAAAGTTCACGCTGCGTTCATCAATGGTGGGCCACACGGAAACCACCGTTTCCACGCCCATCCCTTTCAGTTCCTTTACCATCCCGGCAGGGTCCGGCCAATCCCGGGGTTCAAAGCGGAAATCCCCCTGCATGGTCCAATGGAAAAAGTCCACCACGATAGCATCCAAAGGAAGGCCCCGTTTTTTATGCTCCCGGGCAACGGAAAGCAGTTCTTCCTGGGTGCGGTAGCGCAGTTTGCACTGCCAATAGCCCATGCCATATTCCGGCATCATGGGGCTTTTGCCAACGGCGGTGGCATACTTGTTTTCAATTTCCGCAGGGGTATCTCCGGCGGTGATGTAGTAATCCAGCTTCATGCTGCGGGGGCAGTTCCATTCCGTCAGGTTGGTGCCGAAGGTGACGGTGCCCACCGCCGGGTTATTCCACAAAAAGCCATAGCCCCTGCTGGATACATAAAAGGGCACGCTGGCTTGGCTGTTGCGGTGGGCCAATTCCAGCGTGGTGCCCTTTTTATCCAGGTGCAGGTGCTGGTACTGGCCCATGCCAAAGATGTGTTCATCGTCATAGGCTTCAAACCGGGCCACCACGGAAAAATCATTGTTCCCGGGCACGGGCCGCACCGTCCGGGCCGCCACGCCCGTGGGCACGCAGTAGCGGTTCAGGCGGTTTCTGTTCCGCCAGTATTCTTCGGTTAAAAGCTCGCCCTTGTGGTTGTAAAAGCTGATCCACCCTTCCGTGTTCACCCGGGCTTCAATTTTGCCGTTTTTCAATCTGGCCTGCACCCCGGTCTGGTGGTATTTTTTCCATTCCTCGCCTTTATACCAGGGGTCCGTGGTATCCACGTTTTCCATGGTGATTTCTGCCTTGTATTCCGGCAAAACTTCCGATAAAGCCCAGTCGTTTTCGTCCATTTTGGGCTGCGCCGTCATGCGGATGCGCAGGCCGTTTTCCCCCCAGGGTTCAATCCAGGTTTGGGTGGTGCCGCCGGATAAGATAAGCCGGTTTCCATCCTGATATATAGCCATATAATATGTCTCCTTTCGAAGATGTTTTTTCATCTTTCCAATGGAAATATTATAGCCTGTTTCGCCCCTTTTCGTCAATGACAAGATGCCCCCTTTCTGTGCAGAAAAAAGACGCATTTCCCTTTTTCGAAATGCGTTTAGCCATTCTTCGCTTGCCTCCTTTCGTTTCTCTTTGTCACAAAAAAATGAGCAGGTTCCTTCCTGCTCATTTCACCGGAAAATCAAATTTTTCCGTTTTGAACGGCTCATTCTTCAGCCGGTAATGCCACCATTCCTGCTCAAACGC
>JAZUQI010000255.1:0-2749 GCA_045605625.1 Clostridia bacterium | reverse complement strand
GATGATTTTTTGATGGAAAATTGCCGCCTTTCTTCCACCCAGGATACCCTTTTTTGCGGCCCCTTGCCCCCGGACCTGATTGAAAGGTATCAGGGCTTTCACCGGGCGGAACTATTGGCCCCCGGCCCCTCCCGGCAGGTGTACAAAAACTGCCTCATCGAAGGTTCGGTGGATTATATTTTCGGCTGCGGAAACGTGTTGTTTCACCGCTGCGAAATCCGCAATGTATCCGACGGCCGGCAGGTGGGCTATGTGGCCGCCCCGGCCCATTCCCTGGAACAAACGGAAGGGTTTTTGTTCCGGGAATGCCGCTTCACCTGCGAAGAGGCCATTGCCAAAGAATCCATCTTTCTGGCCCGGCCCTGGCGTGACTGGGGCCTATGCCGTTTTGTCAACTGCACCTATGGCCCCCACATCGCCAAAGAGGGCTACGATAAATGGAACGATACCCGCCGGGATCAAACCGCCCGTTTCTATGAATATCCCCTGCCTAAAGGCCGTGTGCCCTGGGCCCGGCCCCTGAAAGAAACGGATATCAAATACACGCCCCCGCTTTCCTTTTTCTGCCCGGCCGCTTCTGGCAATTTGCGGAAAAATGCGCCTTGCAGGAAAGGGAGAAATACGGTATACTGAATGCAGAGAAAAACGGATACAATTCCATCATCATACAGGAGGGATTTTTTCCATGCGGAAAACGAAAATCGTCTGCACGTTAGGCCCGGCCTCCAATACCCCGGCAGTGATGGCCGAAATGCTGAAGGCCGGCCTGAACGTGGCCCGGCTGAACTTCTCCCACGGCACCCACGAAAACCACAAAAAAATGATTGAAACCTTCCGCTCCGTCCGGGATTCCCTGGGCGTGCCCGCCGCCATCATGCTGGATACCAAGGGCCCGGAAATCCGCACCGGCCTGTTCCCGGCCGGCAAAATTCAATTGCAGCCCGGCCAGACCTTCACCCTCTACACCAAAGAAAGGGATGGGGATGAACACGGCTGCTCCGTTTCCTATCCGGAGCTTACCCGGCAGTTGCAGCCCGGCCACACCGTGCTGATTGACGATGGCCGCATTCACCTGCGTGTGGAAGAAGCGGATGCGGAAAAAGCGGTGTGCACCGTGCTCAACGGCGGCACCGTATCCAACCGCAAGGGCATCAATATCCCCCGGGTGTCCATCGATATGCCCTACCTCAGCGAACAGGATAAAAAGGATTTGATTTTCGGCGTGGAAAACAAGGTGGATTTCATTGCCGCTTCCTTCGTCCGCCGCAAAGAGGACGTCATCGCCCTGCGGAAATTTGTGAATTATCACGGGGGCCACGATATCAAAATCATTTCCAAAATTGAAAACCTGGAAGGCATTGAAAACTTCAACGAAATCCTGCTCCATTCCGACGGCATCATGGTGGCCCGCGGGGATATGGGCGTGGAAGTGGAATATGAAAAGCTGCCCGGCTTGCAAAAGCGCTTCATCCGGGCCTGCTTCGCCTCCGGCAAAATGGCCATCACCGCCACCCAGATGCTGGATTCCATGATGCACTCCCCCATGCCCACCCGGGCCGAAATTACGGACGTGGCCAACGCCGTCTTTGACGGCACCTCCGCCGTGATGCTCTCCGGGGAAAGCGCCGCCGGGGAATACCCGGTGGAATCTGTCCGGGCCATGGCCCGCATCGCCGAACAGGCGGAACAGGACGCTTTCGATATGGGCGTGTATAAATCCATGGTGTATAATTCCGCCTTCAACGATACCACCAACGCCATCTGCGATGCCGCCTGCACCACCGCAAGGGATGTGAAGGCCAAGGCCATCATCGCCGTCACCCTCCATGGGCAAACCGCCCGGGGCATCAGCAAATACCGCCCCTTCGAACCCATCGTGGCCGCCACCCCGGTGGAAAAGGCCTATCATCAGCTGAGCCTCTCCTGGGGCGTGTACCCCGTGCTGGCCCTGAACCAGCACAGCACCGATGATCTTTTCCTCCATGCTGTGGACTGCGCCCGAAACCTGGATCTGGTCAACTACGGGGATCTGGTGGTGATCACCGCCGGCGTGCCCCTCTCCGTTTCCGGCACCACCAACCTCTTGAAAGTGCAAACCGTGGGCGAAAGGGCATAAGTTTTTCTTTCCCCGGATCATCAAACCATCAAATGCCGGATGCTCCTTTGCTTATGGATTTTCAATAAACGCAATGCCTCGAAACGGCGGGTGAAAGGGAACCATGAGGGGTTCCACCCCTTCACCCCGGCCAGGGGCATTGCCCCTGGACCCGGTAGCGGATAGGAAAATCTTGTATAACAGGCAATGTGCCGCTGTTCATTGGGACACGCAAAAATATTGCCCTGCCGCACACGGGCACGGCGGCAAAATGCCGCCTGTCGGATGCAAAGCATCCGGGAAAACGGGAAGAACGCCGGGGGGGGAAGTGATAAACTTTCTCTCCCGGCGTTTTCTCGTTTTCATTGTGCCCGTGGCGAAGATTGCATCCGTTTCTCAAATTTCATGCGGAGACTTTTAGTTAGAACCTGTGCGCATTTTCGCATACTGGGTGCAGGGAGGTTCTCCCTGCCGTGGTGGGCCGTGCCCACACCCCATTCGCAAAGAAAAGGTTTGCATTACGAAAACGTGTGTCTGCGTGAGGCCAAAGGGGCTGCGCAGTCCCCTGCCCCGGTGGGCTTATTTGAACAGCCGTTTGGCGGCGTCTTCCAGGGCCCGGCGCTCCGGGGCGGTATCGTAGGCGGCAGGGCGGCC
>JAZUQI010000254.1:0-6140 GCA_045605625.1 Clostridia bacterium | reverse complement strand
GGAGATAACAGACATGAAAAAAAGATTTGAGGTTATTGAAAAAGACGGGTTTATGGAAGGAACAAGAATTATTGTCGATACGGAAACAGGTGTACAGTATTTAATGGCACACTGGACAAACATCGGAGGGATTACGGTTTTAGTGGACAAAGATGGGAAACCTCTATTAGACTCGCGATATGCAAAGTGACCAATTCCAATTTGTTGAGCAAACGAAAAACAGATTCCCACCCTCTCAGGAGGGCGCAATTATACGCACCGTTCCAGAGCATTGCGTTTCCATAGTTCGCAGACTGAGCAAACAAGTCTGCTGATCCATAAGCAAACGAGCATCCGTAACGCCGGATGCTCGTTTTTTCTCGTTGCTGGATAAATTGTTCCTTAACAACGCTCTCGCCAAATGACGGTGGTTTTTCTTTACCTTTTCATACAATCCACGATGATGGCCTGCTGTACCTCAAGCAGGCTTTTTTTGAACGAATATCCCACAAAATATGGTGATTCCATCACCTGTGCATCCACTTCTTCTCCCCGGTAAAAAGGCGGACAGGGATTAAGCAATGCACCTTCGTTTGTTTTCTTCATGGCATCCAGCGTCACCTGGCATTTTTGAAAAGATGGCAAATCCTTTTCCGGCAATGCATCCGTGCAGATTATATCCTTTCCCACCACAGCAGTTTCGATATCATGGTGGATTTGGATATCCTCCATTTCGTATCCTTTGCCGCAGCATTGCTCCAGCGAAAAGCCCATCACCTTTGCAGCCTCCTTCCATGCGAGGCCAATATTTCCGCACTTGCCCACAAACAGAAAACGATCCTTCCGGAAATCCTTCCGCATTTTCCACAAGGCATACAGATCGGACGTCACTTCACAAGGGTGGTTCACATCCGTCATGGCGTTGATCAGGGGAACCGTCAGGCATTCGGCCATTTTTTCCAGCAAATGAATATCCTTGTGGCGCACTACAACAGCATCCGCCCACTGGTTCAGGTATCCGCACACATCCCGAATATCTTCTTTTTTATCCAGCGTATCGGAGGAAAACAAAATCGGCTGGCCGCCCAGCAGATAAATCCCTTTTTCAAAGGTCACCCGGGTTCGGATGCTGCTGGCCGGGAAAAAGAGCACAATGCTTTTCCCCTTCAGAAATCCTGTATGCATACCTTGTTTTATTTCGTCTGCCGTGCGAAAAATGCGCATTACATCATCATGACAAAAATCTGTCAGGCGAACAAAATGATGCATACCTTTTCCTTCTTTCGTCATTCGAAAATATGATAAATCACGTTGGGGCTGACCGCCGGTTCCCAATTGGTATACCAGCTGGTTTCGCAAGGCAGTAGGGTTTCCTCCAGTTCCGGAATTTTATCGGTGCCGCCGGTGAGGTACTGGGAAATCTTCCTTTTCACATGCTCCATCCGCCGCATGACACCGCCCAGCCTCAAATCCTGAATATCAAAGCCGTGGGGCTTGTTTTCCAGATGCCATTGCTTTTCAAAGGCGGTGTAGAAGTTTTCCATCTTTTCCAGAATGGTTTCACATTCCATCATGCAGGCGATCAGGGCCTTATGATCCTTCTGCTGGTAAGCATTCCGCAGCCGCACCCCGAAGCCGTATTTCAGTGCCATCAATTGGCAAAGCTTTTGCTGGGTATCAAAAAGATACCCAAAGGCCGGGTGCACTTTTCCTTCTTCCAGGGCCTGGGCCTGCTCCATATACCTTTTTCCGCCATCGGGCAAAGCCGTTCCGTCATGGATGCCCATCAGGGGATCGTTATAAAGCATTTTCTTTTCGGGGTTATTGAAATCCTTTTCCTTTTCCGGGGTCAGGGGCAAATCCAATTGCATGAATAAATCAAAGGGGAAGCCAAACATCTGTTCAAACCCGGCCTTGACTTTTTCCATATCCTGTTCGCCCCGGGCAAAGCATGCCACGGCATACACCGCCGGAAGCACCGCAAATTTGCTGCACTCCGCCCCGTCATCGCCCCAAAGGCAATAGAACACATTATCCACCTGCTTTTCCCGGCAGGCAGGCAAAGCAGCTTTCGCCGTACGCAGGGAAAAAGCATTGTGGGGAGTGAACCCAGTCCAGCTCCAGATGCCGCCGGCAAACCAGGTGTTTTCGCAGATGCGGTGATAGGCATCCAGCTTATCCCGGTAATGCTGCAAATTCGTGGCATTATAATCCCAATAGATCAACTGCACATTTTCCGGAATTTCCTTCTGCACATCCTCCACGCTATCGCCACGCTCCGCCAGATAGAAGAACATATCCCCCCACATAATCAGCTGCTGGCCGTATTTCTTCGCTATCTCTGCCACCTTTTTCACATGGCGAAGCAGAATATCCGTGCGGTTTTCATAGCCGTTCTTTTGCAAATACCGGCCAAGGCCCATGAACATGGCTTCATCCATGCCCACGTTCACCGTGCGGCTTTGGAAGCATTCTGCGCAGGTGCGCAGCATATCATCAATCAGCTGATAGGTTTTCTCTTCCCCCACCAGCAAAATATCATGGCAGTCATGCACATCGGCATATTCCGGCCAGCGGAAAATGGTGCGCAAATGGGCCAGCGTCTGGATGCAGGGAATCAGTTCCATGCCATGCGCTGCGGCATATTCATCCAAATCTTTCAGTTCTTCCTGGGTATACCGGCCCCGGAGGTAGCCGAAATAGGGCTGGTTTTTGATTTCATAGGTGTCTTCGGTGTACAGCATCAGGGTGTTGTAGCCCATTTGGCTTAACAGATCCACCCATTTCTTCACCGTTTCCTTTTTCATCACCGCATTCCGGGAACAATCCATCATGAGCCCCAGCCGCTGAAATGCCATGGTGCATCCTCCGTTCATCTCAATGGACGTTTTCAAACAAATCATTCACGCCAGTATCCGGCCCCACCGTGGAATAAAACAGGCCAAAGAGGGAATTGTCATAAGGGCCAAAGTCCTCCACCACAAACCGGCCGGAAGCAGCCTGGGTTTTATGCAGGGCAAAGGCTTCCTTGGTAATATCGTGGATGGTTTTTCCCTGGAAAGCATCCATGGGTTGGCGCCAGTCAAAGTCAATCTGCCCCAGTTTCCCTTCATAGAGGTGGATATAGGCCTTTTTCACCTGCCAGGGGCCGTATTCCGCCGCAGAATCCTTGTATTTCTTTTCGTTGGCGGCCAATTCCACGCATTGCTGCACAGCCCAGCTGCAGGCTTTATGGGCGCCGTGGCCGTATTCGCCGTCCACATCGTGGGTGACGATCACGTCCGGTTGGTATTTGCGAATCAATTCCGTCACGTGGGACAATAGTTTATCCTTGCCCCACACGTTCAGACATTCATTGCGGCCGTTAAAACCCTGATCCTTAAATTTGGTACTGGGCATTTCCGGGTAGCTGCGCAGGCCGCAATGCCACATGCCGTCCAGCAACTCCACCTTACGGAAGCCGCCCATCCGGGCCACATATACCACGATCACGTTTTTCCCTTCCACTGTGTTGTAGTAGGGAATCACGCCGCCCATGTACAAAAGCTCATCATCCGGGTGGGCCACCAGCACCATCAAATCCGCCTTGCCTTCAAAGGGCTTCCACACCTGCACCCAATCGGGCAGTTCCCCTTCCCCCAGCACCTGGAACTTGATGATGCCCATCACCACTTTCTTTTCCGCCGTTTGCATACGGAAATGGGTCAGGGGCTTTTCAAAAGCGATGTACTGGTTCTGGTATTTTTCGGTGCAGGTTTGCACATCCACCCATTCGCCTTTTTCTTCCCCCGGCACCTGAATGATCACATCCAGAGGGTTTTGGCCCCACTTCACATAAATGCCTTGGGCCGGCTGCCCTTTCGGGGTTTCCACTTCCACATAGCTGGAACGCTTGGGCGTTTCCCACATGGTCAGGTTGGCATTATCCAGCATATTCTTTTTATCCTGCGCATAGACGGATACCGTGATTTTGCAATCATCGGTGATATCCTTGGCCTCTTCCGCACAGGCAGGCAGCGCAAACAGGCACAAAAGCATGGCGCAAACGGCCAGTTTCATTCCTGTGTACATCCATTTTTTCATTGCTTTTTCCCCATCATTTCATAAATTTCAGGTAATCCTGAGCCTTTTTGCCAACGATGGCAAAGCTTCTGGGCCCTTGCAGAATCTGAGCAGCAATGCGTTCCACATCTTCCATCTGCACCTGCTCAATGGCCCGAATGGTATCCTCCGGCGGAATATACCGGCCAAGCAGTATCTGGTTATGCCCCATGCTGCTCATGCGGCTATAGGCGCTTTCCAGCCCCAGAATAAAGCCGCCCTTCACATGGGCCTTGGCTTGCAAGAATTCCTTTTCCGTGATGCCCTTTTCCACAAACAGCTGCATTTCTTCATCCATCAGCTGCAGAACCGTTTTGGTGTTCTTAGGGGATGTGGCGGCATACACGCTGAATTCACCGCAGCCGGGGTAATTGGAAGGGCCGGTGTACACAGAATAAGCCATGCCCATCTCTTCCCTGATTTTCTGGAACAGCCGGCTGCTCATGCCGCCGCCCAGGATTGTGTTCATCACCGCCATGGCATACACCTGCTTGCTGCCCATGGGCAGGCCCCGGTATGAAATGGCAATGTGCATCTGTTCTGTATCCTTATGGCGGAACAGCTTTCTTTCTTCATCCACGGAAACGGTTTCGGGGAATGCCTGGCCTTTTGCCCCCTGCCAGCTGCCGAAAGTATCTTCCAAAAGTTTTTTCGCTTCTTCCGCCTTCACATTTCCGGCAATGGCCACCACAGCATTTTCCGGGCCGTAATGATGGCTGCGGAAGCGGAACAGATCCTCGGAAGAATAAGCAGCAATCTTTTCCGCCGGGCCCAGAATGGTGCGTCCCAGGGATTGGGGGCCAAAGGCGGCTTCCGCCAGCACGTCAAACACCACGTCCTCCGGGCTATCTTCCACCATGGCGATTTCTTCCAGCACCACGGAACGTTCCTTATCCAGTTCCGCCGGGTCAATGGCCGGGCTGCACACAATATCCGCAAGGATATCCGCCGCCTTGGGCAAATCTTCATCGATCACTTTGCAGTAATAATTAGTGCACAGCTTGCTGGTGGATGCGTTCATCATGCCGCCGATCATATCCATTTCCTCGGCAATCTGCCGGGCGGTGCGCTTCTTGGTGCCCTTAAAGGCCATATGCTCCATCAAATGGGAGAGGCCGTTTTCTTCCGCCGTTTCCAGCATGCTGCCCGCCTTCACCCATACGCCGATGGAGGCAGAGCGCAGGCTGGGCATTTCTTCAATCAAAACCGTTAAACCATTGGCAAGAATAAACTTTTCCATGTTTTTTCCTTTTCAGCTTTTATAGAAACACAAGGGAGAAACTAGGATTAGCTTCCCCCTTGCGATCAATGATTATTCGTTTTTACTTGCGATCCGTGCGGCCGTCACGACGGGGCGGACGATTGCCGGCAGGACGGGCAAAATTGGTGTTTTCATACACGATGTCATTGCGGATCAGATTGATGCGGCCCTGGCTGTCGATTTCGCAAACCTTCACTTCCAGTTCGTCGCCAACGTTCACCACGTCTTCCACCTTTTCCACACGCTTGTTATCCAGCTTGGAAATGTGGATCATGCCATCCTTGCCGCCCACCAGTTCCACGAAGGCGCCAAAGTTCATGATGCGCACCACTTTACCGGTGAACACATCGCCCACTTCGATATCCTTGGCAATGCCCAGGATGATGGCCTTGGCCTTATCGGCAGCAGCCTGATCGGGGGTGGAGATGGACACACGGCCGTCGTCTTCGATATCAATCTTCACGCCGGTTTCGGCAATGATCTTGTTAATCATCTTGCCGCCGGGCCCGATCACTTCACGGATCTTTTCGGGGTTGATGGTGAAGTTGATAATCTTAGGAGCGAACTTGGAAAGGTTCTTCCGGGGTTCGCCGATGGTATCCAGCATGATCTTGAGGATATGCAGACGGCCTTCCAGAGCCTGGGAAAGAGCACGGCTCAAGATTTCACGGTTGATACCCTTGATCTTGATATCCATCTGGATGGCGGTGATACCGTTCATGGTACCGGCCACCTTAAAGTCCATATCGCCCAGGAAGTCTTCCAGGCCCTGGATATCCGTCAGAACGGCGATCTTATC
>JAZUQI010000253.1:0-13117 GCA_045605625.1 Clostridia bacterium | reverse complement strand
CATACCGGCCTGAGTGCGTTCACGCAGTTCTTTAACCATTGCAGCAGTAATAGCAGCCATTGTAGTTGTCCTCCTTATCGAAAATCAAGGAATGAATTATTCAGCAGCTTCTTCGGTGGCTTCCACGGCTTCGGCATCGCTCTGTTCGCCCTGCTTGCCTTCCAGCACAGCATCAGCCAGCTTGCCGGCGATCAGCTTCACGGCGCGGATGGCGTCGTCATTGCCGGGGATCACGTAATCCACTTCGTCGGGATCGCAGTTGGTGTCCACGATGGCAACGATCGGAATGCCCAGCGTCCGGGCTTCAGCCACGGCGATGTGTTCCTTGCGGGGGTCAACCACAAACAGGGCACCGGGCAGCTTCTTCATTTCACGGATACCGCCCAGGTTGGCTTCCAGCTTTTCACGTTCATGCTGCAGCTTGATAACTTCCTTCTTGGGCAGCACGTCAAACTGGCCGGCCTGTTCCATCTTATCGATGGCGTTGAGGCGTTCCACACGGGTGCGGATGGTGCGGAAGTTGGTGAGCATGCCGCCCAGCCAACGGTTGTTCACATAGTACATGTTGCAGCGTTTGGCTTCGCTTTCGATGCTTTCCTGGGCCTGCTTCTTGGTGCCAACAAACAGGATGGACTTGCCTTCCATAGCGATGTTGCGGATGAACATGTAGGCTTCGTCTACCTTGCGCACGGTCTTCTGCAGGTCAATGATGTAGATACCGTTGCGTTCAGTGAAGATGTAGGGAGCCATTTTGGGGTTCCAGCGACGGGTCTGGTGACCGAAGTGTACGCCGGCTTCCAGCAGGTGTTTCATAGAGATGACAGCCATTTTGAGTTTCCTCCTTGTTATTTTCCTCCGCGAGCGTCACCTTTGCCGGCCACCGGTTTCCCGGCACAAACGGCAAATCAGCGCGCGTGCGTGATCTTTTGAATTATAGCACGTTCTTTTCTTCTTGGCAATACCCGAATTTGCATTTTTCGCAATTTATTCCGGGATTTTCAGGGTTTCTTCCTCTTCAAAATCCGCATCGGGCCTGGGCATGGCGATGCAGCAGAAAATAAAGGCATCTTCCCCGTTATCTTCGTAATACTTTTTCCTTACGCCCACATATTGAAACCCCAGCCCTTTATACAGGTTCTGGGCCCGTTCATTGCTGCGGCGCACTTCCAGCGTGGCGTAGGTAACGCCAAGGTTCGCCGCATACTGCATCAGGGCGCCGGTCAGCTTTTTGCCAATGCCCTGCCCCCTGTATTCTTCCAGCACGGCCACGTTGGTAATGTGGGCCTCATCCAGCACAATCCACGTACCGGCAAAGCCAATCACCTTGCCCTCATCATCTTCCGCCACCAGGTACCGGGCACAGGTGTTTTGCGTCATTTCCTTTACGAAATCTTCCCGCTGCCAGGGCTTGGGAAAGGTGGCGCATTCAATGAAATGCACCGCATCCACATCGTTTATGTTCATGCGCCGGATGATCACATCAGCCATTTTGCTTCTCCTTCAGGTTCTTTTGCCGCTCGGCAGAGGGCGCACGCAGATACAGCGGCTGCAAATCCAGATAGGAAACCGCTTCCCGCCGCCGCTGCCACGCCAGTTCCGCCGCCGCTGCCGGGCGAAGATATGCAAGATGGGCCGGGGCGAACAGGGCCTTGTCCCCCAAAATAGCGGCGATTTTTTCCCGATGCACCGGCATGCCATCCCCGGTGAACATCATGGGCAACCCAAAGGCCGCCGCCTTTTCCAGGTATTCTTCCAGAAACATGGGGGCATCCTCCATCAGCCTTTCCATGCTGCCGCCCCGAAAAGCTGCGCCATACACCTGCCCGGCCCGGGCATCCTGAATGGGGCAAAGAAGGCCGTTAAAATATGGAATGCCATAGGCCATGCTTTCCAGCGCATCCACCGCAATGCAGGGCTTATCCCCTACCTGGGCCAGGGCCTTCACCGTGCTCACCCCAATGCGCACCCCGGTAAAAGAACCGGGGCCGGTAACGCAGGCAAAATAATCCATCTGTTCCACAGAAAGCCCGGTGTGCAGGCAGGCTTCCTCCACCATGGGCAAAATGGACTGGGAATGGGTGAAGTTATTGATGCACATGGCTTCATAGCGCACCTTGCCCTCTTCCATCAGGGCCACACCGGCCACCGGCCCGGAGGTATCCATCAAAAGCAAATTCATTTCAGCCAATTCTCCTCAAATGCAAATCCGCCTTCCGGGGCGAAAAGCATCTCCCTTGTGTTTTCATCCAGCGTTTTCATTGTAATCCGAAGCAGCCTTTTGGGCAGGCATTCCTCCGCCCTTTCGCTCCATTCAATCAGGGCAATGCCATCGCCGCCCAGCTGCTCCTCCATGCCCATTTCATAGATTTCATTGGCATCCTCAATGCGATACCAGTCAAAATGATACAAAGGGCAGCGGCCTTCGTCATAAGCGTTCAGGATGGTGAAAGACGGGCTGGGAACCGCCCCTTCAATGCCAAGGCCACGGGCCACGCCCCGGGCCAGTTCACTTTTGCCTGCGCCCAGATCGCCCTCCAGCAGCACCACATCCCCGGGGTTCAATCGCTTGGCCAGTTTTTCCCCCAGCTTTTGTGTTTCCTGTGCGGAATGTGTGATCATTGCATTTCCCTCCCATGCTAAGCCATGGCATTATACCGCTTTTTTCTTCCCCCTGTCAACCTTACATAATGGCATATCCGGCCAAAAACAGGAGGCTGTACAAAAAGAAGAATGCGCCGCTTGCCGCCAGCACCGCCCATCGGCCTTTTCCTGAGGAAATTTGCCCCAGAATCAGATACAAGGGGAAGCAGCACAGCATATACCGGCCGCCGCTGATCATCCAGCCGGACAGGTACGTAAACCCCAGGTACACTGCCCCGTACAGTAAATATTCCATCCGCACTTTCTTTCGGATGCCATAAAACAAAAGAGCGACGGCAAGGAAATACAGCACCATCTGAGGCCAGTAAATGATGCCCTCCAGCCCCTGAAAATCAAGGGCATTCTGGTATTGCTGGGCAATGTTTTCCCCCACCCACCGGGTGGACTGATACCAGGGTTCGCCTTCCTCGTAAATCAAAAACTGAAACGCATTGCCATGCAGGGCCCAGTTGATGCCAAGGTATACCATGAACCCTGCCGGAATCAGCAAAACCCATGCATCCGATGGCCGTATCCTTCTTTTTTCTTCGCCAAGCGCCCCGGCCACCGCATGATACACCGCCGGGAAAATCAGCAGCATGCCCTGCACCCGGGTAAGCGCCGCCAGAAACCCAATAAGCCCGGCCATTACCATCTTATCCTTCCGGATAGCCAGCATACAGCCGATGGTGAGCAGCAAAAACAGGCTTTCCGTATACACCCCCACCGTGAACATGGAAAAGGGGTACACCGCCATCAGGCACACGCTGAACAGGGCCTTTTCTTCTCCCTGATCCGCTTTCGCCAGCTCATACAGGCACACCGCCGCCCCCATCAGGAAAAGCCGGGATAATACCATTCCCACCGCCGCCAGGTCAAAAACGCCGAAGGAAAAAATGCGCATCAGCAGCGGATACAGGGGGTAAAACACCAAATTGATGGCATCCTCTCCTGTGGTAACGTAGCCATCCCGTGCAATCTGGAGGTAGCGCACCGCATCCCCGGGAATGGTAAGGCGATCCCGGATCAGGCTATATAGGCCCTCCACCGTGATGTTCCCGTCAAGGGCCCAGCAGCCAAGCACCAGCATCCCATCGTGAATCAACAGGGCAAACAGGGCTGCCAGAAGGGGCTTTATCCATCTTCTCTTCATTTCCTCACACCCCCGCCGCCAGCATGTACAGAATGAACATCTTCATCACGCCAAAGAGAGCCATCAGCCCTTCCATATAACGGAAAGGCCGCACTTTCCCTTTGATTTTCTTCCGCAACATCCATACGCTAAGGCCAATCATCACCAACACCCCGGCCAGCCCGGCCGGGAAAAAGGCCAGCTCCATCCCCGGCAGCATATATACGAAAGAAACCGTGCCAAGGGCTGCCCTTTCGCCCGTCTGCCGATGCAGGGAAAGGAAAAGCAGCCCCCCGGCCAGCGCCGTCAACAGCACCGCAGCCGCCATGGCATAATGGGCCGGAAGGGAATTGGCCGCCATTCCGGAAAACATGGGGTGCCGCAGAAGATCCTGAAAATTCCGTGCATTTTCGCCGCCAAAGCGCAAAACGTGAATCAGGCAAACGGCCCCATATTCCGCCGCAGCAAACACACAGGCAATGCCAAATACTTTCATCAGCCCTTTAAGCGTTTCCCTTTTCACTTTTCCGATTTCCACCAGAAAATTACCCATCAGAAAGGCAATCAGCCCCACCATACCACAGCTGGCCGCTGCCCCCAGCACATCCGCCATGCTTCCCTCCAAATGAGAACAGCCATCCCTGCGTATACCAAAGGATGGCTGCAAAATTTTGCATCAGTTTTCGTCGGAGCTGAACACATTCACCGGGCCGTCATTGCGCACATCCAGCACCACGCAGCTGCCGGGGCCAAACACCTGCTCCATCCGCTGCACAAAGCTTTCCGTCTTGCCCGCAGGTACAAAGTCCAGCGTGGTTCCGGCAAACCCGCCGCCATGTACCCGGCAGGCCCCTTCGCCGTTCAAAAGCACCTGGGCAACGGCCAGGGCCAGGGCCATGGGCTGGCTTTTGCTGCCGCCGGGGTAGATGTTCTGCAAAAGTTCCCAGCTGCTTTTGCCGGAAGCGTTCACCGCCGCAAAGAAAGATGGCAAATCGCCGTTTTCCAGGGCGTGTACCTGCTGCTTCACCCGTTCATTTTCAAAGAAGAAGTGCATGGCACGCAGCACGGCCCGCTCGCCCAGCGTTTCCCGCAGGGGGTTCATCTGCTGGTATACCTGTTCCGGCCGCACAAACCGCAGCACCTTTTCCCCAAAATGGGCGGCCACCTGCAGCATTTCCGTGCGGATGGAGGCATATTCATCCGTCAAATCATCATGGCTGGAATGGGTATTCACCACCACCAGCTGATACCCGGCCTCCGCAAAATTAAACTGCAGGGGCTTCACTTTGGGCTCGGCCTTAAAATCAATGTTCACAAGACCGCCGTTGCTGCAGGCCATCTGGTCCATCAGGCCGGAGGGCTTGCCGAAATATTCATTTTCCGCATACTGGGAAAGCTGGGCCCTGGAAATGGCATCCAACTCCCCTTCGTTATACAGCGTTTCAAAAATCTTCGCAATCAGCACTTCATAGGCTGCGGAGGAGGAAAGGCCGCTGCCCCCCATCACGCTGGATACCATGGCCGCATGGAAGCCGCCAATTTGCATGCCTTTTTCCTTCATGCCCCGGGCCACACCCCGAACCAAAGCGGCCGAAGTGCCCTTTTCTTCTTCCCTTGCTTCCAGTTCATCCAGCTGCACCACCACTTCCGGGTAGCCTTCCGAATGGATGCGCACTTCGTTGCCTTCCGTTTTGGCAACGCAGGCCAGCGTATCCAGGTTCACCGCCGCCGCCAGCACGCAGCCGTTATTATGGTCGGTATGGTTGCCGCCAATTTCCGTGCGGCCCGGCGCACTCACCATGAACAAAGGGGCATGGTTATCGTGAAAAATATCTTCATGGGCCTTGGCAAGCCTGGAATACCTTGTAATCTGGAAGGCCAAGCCCCCTTCCTGATGGCCGTACAGCCGGGTAAAGCGTTCCGTGGCATAAGGCCGGCGAATGGCCGCAAGCAGGCGTGCATAACTGTCCATAGCCGTTTCCTCCTTAATGTGCTTCTAAAATCTTCTGCCAGAAGGCCACAAAGCCCTCCGCATCGTATGTTTCTTTCAATTCGATGATAAATGCAGCATAGGTTTCATCATTCAGTTCCACATCCCCCCGAATGAACCTTGCCATCATGGCATCCACATAGGGGCCAAGCTGGCTTTGCATCCGGGCCGCTTCCCTGCTTTCTTCCTGCGTCAGGGTGTATGCAGGGAAAGGCGAAACCAGGTATTGGGCAAATTCCTGCTGCTTGTCCACAATGGCCGCATTTTGCTTGTCCGCATCCAGCCGGTCAAATTCCATAAAGGCTGCCCCGGGGGCGGTGGCGCCGCCGGTGATCAGGGTGGACATGGTGAAGAAGGAATTGGCAAGGGTGCTGTCCGTCAATTGCCAGGTGCCATCCTTATTATAATAGAAATCCACGTTTTCCATGCCCAGGTTTTCCAACAGATACCCATCCAGCGTATACAATTGATCCACCCATTGCAGCATTTTTTCCACGTCATCGCAGGCCGTGGTCACGGCAAAGGTGCCCCGAAGGGTGATGCCGGAAAAATCCCGGTACAACTGCTTCCCTTCATATTGCAGGGGCATCATCAGGGTGTAATCATAGGCCTGCTTGTTGCGGATCACGTCATAGGCCATGGGGGCAAAAAACATACCGTAGGTTACGCTTTCTTCATCGGCGGATGCAATCTGGGAACGGGTGTAGCTGGAGCCATAGAACCCCTGCTGATCCAGAAGCTTTTCCCCATACAGCATGCGGCACCATTCCAGGAAGGGGCGGAAGTTTTCTTCCAAAGGCAAAAATTTCACCTGGCCCTCTTCCACGAAAATGTTGTAGTCATTGGCCGCCAGCCCATAGGCATGGGCCAGGAATTTCAAATCAAAGGGGCCAAGGAAGGAAAGGGGCACTTCGTCCTGCTTGCCGTTGCGGTTGGGGTCCTTATCCCGGAAGGCACGCAGCACCTGTTCAAAGCTTTCCTTATCCGTGGGCATATCCATTTTCACATGGCTTAGCCAGGTTTCGTTCACCCACAGGTAATTCTGGGTGCCGGTGGGCTTAATGTAAGGCAGGGCCACGATTTGCCCCCCGGGCAGAGTGATGGCCTCCATCACTTCCGGATACTTTTGCAAAAGCGCCCACAAATTTTCGCAGTTTGCTTCCAGATAGGGCTTCAAATCCACCAGCACGCCCTTTTCATACATGTCCATGCATTCGGTGCTGGTAAGGCCGGCCTTGAACAGCACATCGGGCATTTCGCCGCCCTTTACGTAGGACGCCTTGGCCGCCGTCCACTCATCCATTTTCTTAAACTGCTGATAGGAAAACTGAACGCCCGTTTTTTCTTCCATGCGCTGGAAGAAGGCATTATCCTTCCAGGTGCGGTACTGGGTATCATCAAACCCGGCCAGGGCATAGGTTTTTTCTTCCGCTGCCGCTGCACAGCCAAGCAGCCCCATCACCAAAGCCAGAACCAGGCACAACATCCGCTTTTCCACGAAACGGAACCTCCTTTGCGGTAATATTATTATTATACATAAGTTCTGGTCTTTTTTCCACTCTTTTTTTCTGCGGCCTCATTTATGCCACGATGGCCCGGATTTCTTCGCCGCACAGGGTTTCCTTTTTCAGCAGCGTATCCGTCAGTTTTTGCAGCTTCTTTTCCTCCTGCCGCAGGGTTTCTTTTGCCAGATTTTCCGCTTCTTTTATCAAGTTTTCCGCTCCTTTCTCCCCTTCCGCCATGCGCCATGCCGCCATTTGCTTCGCCATAGCTTCCACCTTTTCCAGGTCATTGGAGGCACCGTTGGTCACATTTTCCCTGCCAAACACCATTTCCTCCGCCATCCGTCCCCCAAGGGCCACGGCCATGCGGCACAAAAGTTCCTTCCGTGTGTACAAAACCCGGTCCGGTGCGGTGGAAAGGCTATATCCGGCGGCCCCTTTGCTGGAGGGCAGGATGGTCACCCGGGTGAGGGTGCTGTCCGGCAGAAGATGGTGGGTAAGCAAGGCATGGCCGGCCTCATGCACGGCAATGATGTGCTTTTCTTTTTCGCTCATGTTCAGGTGCCTCTCATCCCCTGCCATCTGGGAAAGGTATGCCTTTTCCATGTGCCTTTCCCCAATTTCCTTTTCTCCCTCACGCACCGCCCGGATAGCCGCTTCGTTCACCATGCTTTCCAGCTGGGCCCCGGTGAAAAAGGTGGTGCGCCCGGCCCAGGCATCCAGATCCACATGGTCGGACAGGGGCTTGTTTTTTGTATGCACTTCCAGCATCCGCTTTCGCCCCTTGGCATCCGGCAGGCCAATTTCAATCCGCCGGTCAAAGCGCCCTTCCCGAAGCAGGGCCCCGTCCAGGGTGTCCGGCCGGTTGGTGGCTGCCAATACAATAATGCCATCCTTCCCATGAAAGCCGTTCATTTCCGTCAAAAGGGCATTGAGTGTTTGCTCCCGTTCATCGTTTGCATTATCCCGCTTTTTGCCAAGGGCATCAATTTCATCCATAAAAATCACGCCGCCGCCCTGCTTCCTGGCCTTTTTGAACAGGCTGCGGATCCGGGATGCCCCCACCCCCACATACACCTGCACAAAATCCGATCCGCTGACAGCAAAAAATCCCTTTCCCGTTTCCCCGGCCAGGGCCTGGGCAATGAGGGTTTTTCCGGTGCCGGGCGGCCCGTACAGCAGCACGCCCCGGGGCGGCCTGGCCCCCATCACCTCATAGGCCGAGGGCTGTTTCAGGTAATGCACCAGATCCTGCATGGCAAGCTTGGTTTCTTCATCCATCACCACGTCCTGAAAGGTTTTGCCGGGGATTTTTGTATCCGCTTCGGCGTTGGCAAATTGCTCCATAGCCCCTGTTTTTCTGGAAAACAAAAAGGCCATGCCCCCAAGCAGGCACAAATATCCCCACATGCCTCCCCGGGCCTTTTCCACCACTTCCACGCCGCCAAGCAGCATCGTTTCCTTCACGCCCTCCGTCCTCGGGTTTTCCGTTTGCATTTTCTGCCCATCCTTTGTTTCCAGCTGCCACAGGGCGTCATCGGAATAATACACCTTTGCAATTTCCCCGTTTTCCAGTTTTTCCACAAAATCCCCATAGGGCAGATGGCGCTCCTTTTCCCCCTTCCCCTCAGCCTGCACATTCAAAAACAGCATCAGCAGCATCGCTGCCACCACCACTGCAAATCCTTTCTGTTTCAGCATGTCTTCTTGTTCCTTCCTGAATTCTTGTGTACAGTATACGGTTTAGCCGCTTCATCTGTCCATGAGAATAGCTGGAAGGTTTCCATTCATTTCAAGGTTTATGGAAAATTTTCTTCGGGCATACTGGCCCTGAAAGGGGATGCTGCACCGATGGGCAAAGATGCATGGAAAAAACACATCGAAAACATGAACCGAAAGCAGGAACGCCGGGAAGCAAAGGAATTGCGGGCCCTCAGCCAGGGCAAGCGGCATACCGGGCGGAATGTGTTCCTCATTTTGTCCGGTCTTTTTGTGGTTTCGCTGGTATCGGCCTATTTCATTTTTGATGTGCCCTCCTGGCAGAAATTAGATATGGAAAAACTCAAAAACGTGCACCAGACCGGCATTCTTTTTGACCAAAATGGCAGCGAAATCACCCGGATTCAGTCCACCCAGAACCGCATTCTGGTGCCCCTTTCCCAGGTACCCCTGCCGGTACAGCAGGCTTTTCTGGCGGCGGAGGATTTGCGGTTTTACGATCATTCCGGGTTTGACGTGGTGCGCATCGTCAGCGCCATGATTGAAAATTTCAAGTCCGGCTCCTACAGCCAGGGTGCCTCCACCATCACCCAGCAGCTTATCAAGCTCACCCACCTCTCCCCCCGGAAAACCATTGCCCGGAAGCTGGAGGAAATTTTCCTGGCCACCCAATTGGAGCGGCAATGCACCAAGGATGAAATTCTGGAAATGTACCTGAACCATATTTACTTCGGCCGGGGCGCTTACGGCATTGAAGCGGCGGCCCAGGCTTATTTTGATATCCCGGCAGCGGAGCTTTCCCCGGTGCAGGGGGCCGCCCTGGCCGCCATCATCAAGGCCCCGTCCGTCTATGCCCCCCACCTGAACCCGGAAAATAACCAGAACCGGCGAAACTATATCCTGTCCACCATGCTGAAAGAAGGCATGCTCACCCCGGCGGAATACGAGCTGGCCGCAGCGGATCCTTTGCCCCTTGCCGCACCGAAGGAAAAGGCCAACGCTTATGGATGGTATACCGATGCGGTTTTGGAAGAAGCCCAGTCCCTCTTGTCCCTCACTCCGGATGAATTATTGGCCGCCGGGTATCGCATCTACACCTGTCTGGACCCTCAGCAACAGGATATCATGGACGCCCAGTTTTTATCCGATGCCAATTTCCCGGCGGATGCCCAGGACGGCGAACAGGTGCAGGGGGCCATGGCCAGCGTGGATGTGCAAACAGGGGCCGTCCGGGCCATCGTGGGGGGCCGCAGCTATCAGGTGCAGCGGGGCCTGAACCGGGCCACCCATTTGCAGCGCCAGCCCGGCTCCGCCTTAAAGCCCCTGGCCGTGTTCGCCCCGGCCATTGAATCCCACGGGTATATGACCGCCAGCGCCCTGGATGATACCCCCCGGAAATTCGGCAATTATTCCCCCCGGAACAGCGGCCATTTGTATTACGGCCTGGTCAGTCTGCGCACGGCCCTGAAAAACAGCCTGAATGTAGCCACCGTGGGGCTGCTTGACGCCATCGGTATTCCTTCCGCCCGGGATTACCTCACCAAGGTGGGCATTCCCCTGGATGAGAGGGATGCCAATTTATCCCTTGCCCTTGGCAGCCTCACCTGGGGCGTTTCCCCGGTGCAGCTGGCGGCGGCCTATGCCCCTTTTGCCAATGGCGGCACCTTCCACGCCCCCTATTTCATTGAAAAAATTACCGATGCAGACGGAAACCTCTTGTATCAGCACGCCCCGGAAAGCCGCAGGGTATTATCCCCCCAATCAGCATATTTGATGACCAGCCTTTTGCAAACCGTCACCTCTTCCGGCACCGGGGCCAAGCTTTCCGGGGCCGGCACGCCGGTGGCCGGAAAAACCGGCACCGTGAATATGACGGGCGGCGGTAACCGGGATATCTGGATGGCCGCCTATAACAGCCAGATTGCCACCGCCTGCTGGATGGGTTTTGATAACCCGGACAGCACCCACAAAATGCAAAGCTGGGTGTCCGGCGGCGATTATACGGCGGCCCTGTCCACCAAGTTCTATAAAGCCTATTATGCCGATAAGGAAAAACCGGCCTTTTTACAGGCGGACGGCATTGTGTGGCTGAAGATTGACCGCAAATCCATCGAGTGGGCCGGGCGGCCCATGCTGGCCACCTCCCTGACCCCCAAGGATTACACCTATTCCGAAGTGTTCCTTTCCTCCAACCGCCCCACCCAGGAATCCAACATCTGGAACGCTCCCCGTTCCCTCTCCGGCTTTTATGTGACCCACAACAATAAGGGCAATCCCGTCCTGGTGATGACCTGCCAGGATGCCGGGCTGTACCGCATCCAGCGGGATGCCATCGGGGAATGCATCATTCTGAACGAACTCTATGGCTCCGCCGGGGAAACCCTGTATTATACCGATAATAAGGCTCAGCTTGGGGTGGAATACACTTACCGCATCATTCCCATCCATTCGGAATTGCTTTCCAACGGCGTGCTTCTGGAAGGAAAGCAATCCGTGCAGGTGGCACGGGCCAAGGCCCCCACCGCAGGACGCACTTTGTGGGAAGATCTGTCCGATCTCATTTTCGGGAAGGAACCGGAGGCCCCCTCCCGGGATGCCCTTTCCCTTTTCTGGCAATCCGGGGATTAAGGATTGAAATGAACGTAAAAACCTGCTACAATAGCCTTACCTGATCTGAAAAGGAGGTTGCCCCCTTGAAGCATCACATCATCGTGAAATACAACGCCCTGGTAACGGATAAAGAAGCCCTGCAAAAGGATATTGCCGCCCTGTTTGCCTCTGCCCGGGAAATTCCCGGCGTTTCGGGCGCCCGGCTGTTCCCCAACTGCATCCCCCTGGAAAACCGCTTCGATCTGATGATCGTGGTGGACATGGAAAAGGAAGCCCTGCCCAACTGGAATACTTCCGCCCTGCACCTGAAATGGAAGGAAGAATACGGCAAGTTCATCCAGTCCAAGGCCATTTTTGACTGCGAATGATTCTTACCGCAATTTGGGCTTGCATTTTTCAAAAAAATCATGTATGATAGGTAAGCCGTGTAGGCGGATGGGCCCCGTGCGATGCTGCGGTGTGAACCCTGTCAGGTCCGAGAGGAAGCAGCAGTAAGCATTTTAGGCGTGTGCTGCGGTTCAGTCTGTTCGTCTGCATGGTTTTTTTGTACCCAAAAATCATGCGATTTGTATTTTCTGGTTTTGTATTTGTCCATCCCAGTATGTCCATTGCAAAAACCTGTAACCATTTATTACATTCTAACAAAATCCCGGAAGAAAGTTGATTCATTCTTCCGGGATTGATTTTCTGGTTACCTTTTGTTACAATTCTGTTCGTGGAGAGGGATGCTCCACACCCCAACCAAACCCTTGGGCAGTCTGCCCATCGAAAGGAGATGTTACCATGAAAATTCACATCCACGTCGATACCATGAAGGCCGCTGAACAGCTTTCCGCCATCTGCAAAGATTTCACGGATGAAGTGCTGCTGCGCTCCGAAAAGTTCTGCATTGACCCTAAATCCACGCTCGGCATCCTGGCCATGATGTATTCGGCCCGTGATACCATGTACATCGATACCAACACCATGGAAGATGAAACCATCCCCCAGTTTGTTCAGGCCATTGAAGCCTATATCACCAAGGAATAATCCATCCCTGAACTCCTTGCCGATATGGCGCATCACCCAGGACAAACGGCCCTTGCGGCTTTCATATACATACGGCTTCATGCCAAAGATGGCGCAGCGCAATGCTGTGCCATTTTTCTATACAACAAAGAAAGAACGTTTCCCCTTCCGTATGCTTCTTGAAAATTTCCATAAAAAAACCTGAGAAGCATTTGCCTCTCAGGTCAGACTGTCAAAAAAACAAACCCGGGGATGTATGAAGGGGCCGCAGCCCCTTCATGTGTAATCCGCAGCAGGGGCTTCGCCCCGGCGAGGTGCGCCTATGGCGCTTCCTCTATCAATTTATGGCCGTAAAAATAGGGTTTGCAGCTTCTGTGAAGATGCTGCAAACCCATTTTTACAGTAAATGTGATGCCACGATTGAAAAACAGCTTTTGCTGATTTTCAATCGCTGGGTGTCAAAAATACTTTTTTGACACCCAGAACAGAGGCCATCAAACCTCTGCCCTTTTTCTT
>JAZUQI010000252.1:0-2440 GCA_045605625.1 Clostridia bacterium | reverse complement strand
GCTGAAACTGAACCAGCCGGAACAATTGGCCAAGCAGGAAGTGCGGTTTGACCAGAACGGCAATTTCCAAAAAGCGCTGCGCTTTGGGGATGGGGAACTGGTGAACCAGCTGAACGGCTGGCTGGATGCGGTGATAAACAGGCAGGCCCGGGAAGAAAAACTGGCCCGGGTGAGCCAGCTTTTGATGCGCCTGAAAACGACCGGGAAGCCGGAAGAATGCGATGAAATTCGTCAGGCTCTTTTGGAAATGAAGGGCTTTCCGGAAGCGGAAGAGGCCCTGGCCAAGTGCGACGAAAGAAAAACGGAATTACTTTTTGAACCGGATTATCGAAAGGCAAAAAGCTGGATGGAGAAGGGCAAGTGGCGGATGGCTCAGCTCACGTTCCAGCGGCTGCAGGATTATAGGGACAGCCGGGAGCTGGCGGAAAAATGTGCCGTGTATATCGAGCAGCTCCCGTTGCAGCAAACAAACGCCATAAAGGAAAAAAAGGAACGGATTCAAGCAGAAGAAAAAGAAATTTCCATTCGGTTTGAAACCATTCATCAGCAACTGAAAATATGTGATCCTTTGCAGCCTATTTTTGTGCCGGCTTCCGATGAAAAAAAGAAGCTGATGAAGGAGAGGGATCAGCTGAAGAATCGGCTGTATAGCCTTGGTTTATTTAAAATGCAGGAAAAACGAGAACTGAATGAGCAAATTGATGATTTGACCATCCGGATTGAGGAATGTGAGCAGCAGGTCGACCAGCAAACGGAAGAAAAAAAGCAGAGCATTCTGCACCAGCGGAAAATGCTGATGAATGAACGGGCGTCGCTGGAAGCCCGGCAGAAAGAGCTGCAAAAACAGATGAAGGAAGTAGAAAGCAATGTGGCCAAAGCAATGCAGGAAGCATTGCGTGTGGATGATGAAAACATTTTTTGAACCGCAGTTTGCTATCGCAAAACAGCTGTTGGGGAGTATCGCACCGTAAGCCCGAAAACGGATTGTGTGGCGACTGAGGGGAACCATGAGTGCAACCGATGCGATGCCAGAGTATACCAAAGGAGCAATACAGATGATCATCAAATGCAAAATGTGCGGCGGGGATCTGCACCCGGCGGAGGGCGCCACCACCTGCACCTGCGAATTTTGCGGCAGCGTGCAGACGATTCCCAAACTGGATAATGAACGGCGGATGAACCTGTATGACCGGGGGAACCATTTCCGCCGCCAGAATGAATACGACAAGGCCATGGGCATCTTTGAGCAGATCCTGCAGGAGGATCGGACGGATGCGGAGGCCTATTGGTCGTTGGTATTGTGCCGGTGGGGCATTGAATATGTGGAGGATCCGGCAACGAAAAAGCGCCTGCCCACGGTGAACCGGGTGCAGCTGACGTCCATTTTAGCGGATGAGGATTACCTTTCCGCCCTGCAATATGCGGATGCGGTGCAGAAGGGCATTTATGAGCAGGAAGCCCGGGCCATTGACGAAATCCAGAAGAGCATTCTGGCCATTTCCCGGAATGAAAAGCCCTTTGACGTGTTCATCTGCTATAAGGAAACGGATGAAAGCGGCCGCCGCACGCCGGACAGCGTGCTGGCCAATGACCTGTACCATCAATTGAGCAATGAAGGGTTCAAGGTGTTTTTCAGCCGAATCACGCTGGAGGATAAAATCGGCACGGCGTATGAGCCTTATATTTTTGCTGCGCTGCAATCCGCCAAGGTGATGGTGGTGCTGGGCACGAAGAAGGAATATTTCCAGGCGGTGTGGGTGAAAAATGAGTGGAGCCGCTACCTGGCCATGATCCGTGCCGGGAAAAAGAAAACGCTGGTTCCGGCCTACCGGGATATGGACCCCTATGACCTGCCGGATGAATTTTCCCATTTGCAGGCCCAGGATATGAGCAGGCTTGGGTTCATGCAGGATTTGATCCGGGGCATTAAGAAAATCCTGGGCGAAGAAAAGCCTTCCGCCCCGGTGCAGCAGGTGGTGGTGCAGCAAGCTGCCCCGGCGGAAGGGATGGGCAATATTTCCGCCCTGCTGGACCGGGCTTTCATGGCCCTGGAAGACGGGAATTTTGACCGGGCGGATGATTTCTGCGAACAGGTGCTGAACCAGGATGCACGGAATGCCCGGGCGTATCTGGGCAAGCTGATGGTATCCCTGCATGTAAAACGGCCGGAAGGCCTGGCCCGGCTGGAAAAGCCCTTTGACCATAACGAAGATTATAAGAAAGTGCTTCGCTTTGGGGATGAGGCGCTGAAAAAACAGGTGCTGGGCTGGCGTGCGGAAGCGATTGAAGGGCTGCAAAAGCGGCAGCGCCAGGAACAGGAACGGAAGGAGCAGGAACGGAAAAACAAACTGCGTGAAAAGTTTAGCAGCCGGGTGAAGGCCGCCGAAACGCTTCTGGATATTCAGAAAATAAAGGAAGAAACGGCCGAAATCCAGCCGGA
>JAZUQI010000251.1:0-5222 GCA_045605625.1 Clostridia bacterium | reverse complement strand
GGAGGTGGTGGCCACCTGACCGTTGGCCAGGGAAACATCCGGGGTGGCGGCAAAGCCGTTGAAGGTGTTGGCCACCACATCCGCAAAGGCGGCCACCACCAGAATGGAAAACAGCCACACAAACAGGGTGAACAGCTTCTTGCCGATTTTGCCGATGTACAGCTCAATGATATAGCCGATGGTGCGGCCTTTATTGCGGACGGAAGCGTACATGGAAACAAAATCCTGCACGGCGCCGAAGAACAGGCCGCCTACCAGCACCCACAAAAGCACCGGCACCCAGCCGAAGATGGCCGCCTGAATGGGGCCGTTGATGGGGCCTGCACCGGCAATGGAAGCGAACTGGTGGCCAAATACCACACCGGGGGCGGTGGGGGTATAATCCACGCCGTCTTCCATTTCATAGGCAGGGGTTTTTGCCTTGGGATCAATGCCCCATTTTTTGGCCAGCCAGCGGCCGTAGAAAAGATAGCCTGCTCCCAACACAGCAAGAGCAATCAGCATGATCGTTATGCCATTCATTCCACAAACATCCTTTCTGTTTTAGCGTTGCATTTCTCGGGCCCTTACTCCGCGGTTGCAATTGCCTGAGAGATTGCCTGTATATATAAAGCCCGTCCCCCACCGATCCCGATAAAGATCTGCAAGAGACGGGCTGTATATCCCGCGATACCACTCTTCTTGCCGCATCCAGTGCGGCCTGCTCAGCCACATCAGCCGCAAAACGGCGAATGTGCTCTCCTGTAACGTGGAGACGACGGTCTGGCCTACCGCCCTCCCGAACCCGGGGGGAGGTTTCAGCGGACTGCTCATGAGGGATACGTTTTCTTTCATGCTCATCATGCCTTGCACCAACCGGCACTTCTCTGGGGATGCTGTGAAAGCACGCTTGTCTCAATCACTGCATTGAGTATGTGGTTTACGGGTATAAAATACGCCCGTTACGCCCGGAATGTCAAGGGGGGTTTTTTAGAAAAACAATGCAAAAACAATTTGCTTTTCAGGCGCTTTTGCCGCCCTTCCCTCTTTTTCGGCACCTGCCTTTTCTAACATCAATCCCCCGGATGGCAGAAATCTTCCTGCACCCGGGGGATTGTTGCGATGGGTTCCGTTTGGAAAAACGGGGTTTTATTCCTTTTTGACGGTCATCCAGGGGGGCAGCATTTTTTTCAGGCCGCCCTTGCCCCGGTTAGCCAGCACCAGGCTTTGCAGCACGATGAAGAAGCACAGCATGGCGCCGGTGGTGATGGACTGCCACCAGGGATCCCGCAGGCCGGAAACGGTGACGATGGCCTTGATGGTGGTAAGGGTGAGCACGCCGAACAGGGTGCCAATCACGTTGCCCACACCGCCGGACAGCAGGGTGCCGCCGATGATGGAGGAGGCAATGGCGTTCATTTCCGCCCCGGCGGCGTTGGTGGCGTTGCCGGCGCCGGTATGCATCATGAACACAAAGCCCGCAATGCCGGAGAGGGTGCCGCTGATGAGGTAGGAATAGAAGCGGGTGCGCTTCACGTTCACGCCCAGCATCATGGCGGACTGGCTGTTGCCGCCCATGGCGTAGAAATGGCGGCCCAGCTTGCATTTTTTCAAAAGGATGAACACGATGACCACAATCAACAGGGCCACCACCACGCCAATTTCCATCCGGGCCGGGATCAGGTTGCCGTTTTTGGCGGTGTAGCCCAGCCACGGAATTTCGATTTTGGTTTTCATCAGCTGCTTGAAGCCTTCATGGGCAATTTTTTGCGGCTCCAGGCTGACGATGGTGGTCATACCCCGGGCGAAGAACATGCCGGCCAGGGTGATGATGAAGGGCTGAATTTCCAGGTAAGAAATCAGGTATCCCTGCACCAGGCCAAAGGCAATGCCAATGCCAAGGGCCAGAAGGACGGCGGTGAAGATGGTGCCGCCGTTATTCATGTGCACAATGCAGCTCATCACCACAAGGGCCGTCACGCCGCCCACGGAAATATCGATGCCGCCGCCGATCATCACGATGGTAAGGCCGCAGGCCACGATAATGAGGGAAGCGTTATTGTTCAGCATATCAAACAATTGCTGCCAGCGCAGGAAACCGCCGCCCCAGACGGCCATGGCCAGGAAATACATGCCAAAGAAAATGCAGATGGTGATGGTGAGCAAAAGCTGGGTATCGGTCATGGGTTCCCGCTTTTTCAAGGTGTTTTTCTGTTTCATGCCAAGCCCTCCTTCCCGGCCTTGCCTTTGCGGATGCTGCTCCACAGCTGGCTCAGCTTTGCCTTCACCACGGGGGAGCCGGCCACCACGATCAGGATAATCACGATGGCTTTATAGGCCTTCACATCCGTGGAGGGCACTTTCATGGCATACAGGGTGATGGTGAGGGCCTGAATGGCATAGGCGCCCAGCACCGAACCCGTAATTTTGAATTTGCCGCCGCTTAAGGCATTGCCGCCGATGGCCACGGCCAGAATGGCGTCCATTTCAATATCCAGAAGCAAGGTTTCGTGGTTAATCAGGCTCAGGCGGCTGACGGCAATCACCCCGGCAATGGCGCAGCACACGCCCAGAATCATGAAGGAAACCAGTTTGATGCCGGTGGTGTTGATGCCGTTGAGGCGGGCGGCCCGCTGGTTGATGCCCACGGTTTGGGTATACAGGCCCAGGGTGGTGAAGCGGAACAAAAGGGCAAACAGGATGCCCATCACAATTACAATCAGGATGGGGGTGGGCACCGGAATGCCGGGAATGAAGCTGCCGATGGCGGTAATCAGGGGGCTTTCCACCGTGGGGGTGGCGCCGCCGTTGATCCAATACGCCACGGACCGGCCGCAGGTGAACAAAACCAGGGTGGCAATCATGGGCTGAATTTTGAAAACGGAAACCAGCGTGCCGTTAAAGCTGCCAAAGGCCATGGCCACCACGCAGCAGGCCACCACCCCCAGGGCGATGGTGAGGGGGGTGATTTCCCCGGCCCGGAGCACTTTCACAAACACGCTGCCGGCAATGGCCGCCAGGGCGCCCACGGAAATATCCTGGCCGCCGCAGGCCGCCGTCACCAGCGTCATGCCCATGGCCAGAATGGCCAGTTCCGATGCGCCGTTGAGGATGGAAACCAGGTTTCCCGTAAGCACGGTGCTGCCCACGTTATTGGTGGTGATTTCGATGGAAAAGAAGGAAGGATCCCGGAAGAGATTAAACAGCACAATCAGCACGATGGACAAAACCGGCACGATCAGCTGGGAATACTTGCTCCATTTTCCTTTTGTTTTTTGTGCCATATCAATCCCCTCCTCCTGCGATGGTGCGCATCACATGGTCCTGGGTAAGTTCGGTGCCCTTCAGTTCCCCCACAATGTGCCTGTCCCGCATCACGATGAGACGGGAGCAGGTGCGCAGCATTTCCTCAATTTCGGAGGAGATGAAGGTGACGCTCATGCCCTCTTCCGCCAGTTTGCGCACCAGCCGCTGGATTTCCGTCTTGGTGCCCACGTCAATGCCACGGGTGGGTTCATCCAGAATGAGGTACTTGGGATGCGTCAACAGCCACCGGGCCAGAATCACCTTCTGCTGGTTGCCGCCGGACAGGGATTTGATGGGGGTTTCGGAGGATGCGGTTTTGATATCCAGGGCCTTGATGTATTCATCGGCAAATTTTTCCGCCTCGGCCTGGGAGATGGGGCGGAAGAAGCCCTTCATCACCTGCAAAGCCAGAATGATATTATCCCGGACGGAAAGATCGGCAATGATGCCGTCATCCTT
The DNA here is from genome assembly GCA_045605625.1 of Clostridia bacterium. Lineage (GTDB taxonomy): Bacteria > Bacillota > Clostridia > Christensenellales > Aristaeellaceae > RUG563. The sequence goes on along the minus strand of JAZUQI010000251.1, from coordinate 1,478 downwards.
GCGGTCTTCCGGCAGGTAGCCGATGCCGTGCTTCATGGCATCCATGGGCTTTTGGATTTTCACCGTCTTGCCGCCCATTTTCACTTTGCCGCCGGTTACCCGATCCGCCCCGAAGATGGCCCGCACGCTTTCGCTGCGGCCAGAGCCAAGCAGCCCCGTGAACCCGTTCACTTCCCCTTTGCGGATGGCAAACCGGAAGGGGTTCACGCCCTTGGCGCTGGAAAGGCCCTCCGCCTCATACACCGGGGTTTGGTGATCTTCCACGGGGGCATCCTCCCGCACCAGATCACTGAGGCCTTCCAGTTCCTTGCCCATCATCTTGGCCACCAGTTCCACCTGGGGCAGATGCTCCACTTCATATTCCCCCACCAGTTCGCCGTTGCGAAGCACGGTAATCCGGTCGCTTACGGCATAGACCTGCTCCAGGAAATGGGTGACGAAAATAATGCCCACGCCCCGGTTTCTCAAATCCCGCATGAGGGAAAACAGCATGGCCACTTCTTTATCATCCAGGGAGGAGGTAGGTTCATCCAGAATCAGCACTTTGCAATCCATATCCACCGCCCGGGCAATGGCCACCATTTGCTGCACCGCCAGGGAACAGCTGCCCAGCTGCTGCTTGGCCCTGGCCGGGATGGAAAGGCCCTGCAGGATGGCGTCGGCTTTCTTCTCCATATCCTTCCATTTTACGATCACGTCATGGTTTCTGCCGATGAACATATTTTCCGCCACCGTCAGATTGGGGCAAAGCGTGATCTCCTGATACACCGTGCTGATGCCCAGCGCCTGGGCCTCCTGGGGCGAGCGAATGTTTACCTCCCCGGCCCCATCCAGATGAATGCGGCCGGCATCTTTTACGTGCACCCCGGTCAGCACCTTGATCAATGTGGATTTTCCTGCGCCGTTTTCCCCCATCAGGGCATGAATTTCCCCTTTGCGCAAGGTGAAATCCACGTTATGCAGCGCACGAACCCCCGGAAAAGTTTTGCCAATGCCACGCATAGACAAAACGACATCGTTTTGCATATACGTTCCTCCTTCCCTGTGCCTGAAAAAAGCTGGAAGCGCGGTGCGGCCGAAACCGCACCGCGCATGGTAAATTCAGATGGTTTTATCCGTTTTTTCCGGATTATTCGCCCAGGCCGAAGGTATCAATTTCTTCCTGAGTGATGGTCTTGGCATCAAAGCCCCGTTCTTCGGAGATGATCAGCTTCTGTTCGATGGCTTCGCCATTCTGCAGCTTCTGGATCAGGCCATGGATCACTTCCGCCTGGAAGGGGGAGCACTGGCCATCGTAGTTCCAGTTGCCGGCCAGCAGTTCGCGAAGGGCCCACTTGTTGCAGTCAAAGCCCATAACGATCACGTCGCCTTCAACGCCGTGGGTGATGCCAGCTTCGTCCAGAGCAGCCACAGCCCCCTTGGCCATGCCGTCGTATTCAGCATAGATGATGTTGGAAGCTTCCTTGGTGTTGATCACG
>JAZUQI010000250.1:0-5534 GCA_045605625.1 Clostridia bacterium | reverse complement strand
AGTGGCATTCTGTATCTCTCCCGAAGCGTTTTTCGGGAAGGGGGTACAGGGGGAAACCCACTTTTGACGGCAAAAGTGGGTTTCCCCCTGCTCGATAAACTTGGAGGTTGAACATGAAAGTTTCGATGAAGTGGCTGAAGGAATATGCGGATATTCCCATGACAGCCGAGGAATATGAAAGCCGGATGATTATGACCGGCACGGGCGTGGAAGGCACGGAATATTTAGGCGAAGAACTGGAAAACGTGGTGGTTGGCAAAGTGCTGACCTGCGCCGCCCATGAAAACAGCGATCATCTGCACGTATGCACGGTGGACGTAGGCGAAGCGGAACCCCTGCAGATCGTTTGCGGCGCCCCCAACGTGGCGGAAGGCCAGCTGGTGCCGGTGGCAAAGATCGGGGCCAAGCTGCCCGGCGGCCATGTGATTAAGAAAGGCAAGCTGCGCGGCGTGGAAAGCCAGGGCATGCTGTGCTCCGGCCCGGAAATTGGTGTGCCGGTGGAACTGTACCCCTCCGTGGGCGATGCAGGCCTGTTGATTTTCCAGGAAGAATACCCCCTGGGCACGGATGTGCGCAGCATTTTCGGCCTGGACGATACGGTGATTGATTTTGAAATTCTGGCCAACCGGCCGGATTGCCTGTGCGTGTGGGGCGTGGCCCGTGAAACGGCGGCCGCCATGGGCACGGAACTGAAGCTGCCCGAAATCAAGGTGCAGGAAGTGGGCGGCGATATCAGCGAATACGCCAAAGTGGACGTGCTGGAAAGCGAGCTGTGCCCCCGGTATGCCGCCAAGGTGGTAAAGAACGTGCGGGTGGCCCCCTCCCCCGCCTGGCTGCGGCAGTATCTGCACGCCTGCGGCATGCGCTCCATCAACAACATCGTGGATATTACCAACTTCGTCATGCTGGAAACCGGCCATCCCATGCACGCCTTTGACCTGGATAAGGTGGACGGCCGCCACATCATCGTGCGCAAGGCGGAAAAGGGCGAAGTGCTGACCACCCTGGACGGCAAGGAACACGCCCTGCCCGAAACGGCGCTGATGATTTGCGATGCCAAAAAGCCCACCGGCCTTGCCGGCATCATGGGCGGCGAAGAAAGCGAAATCACGGAAGAAACCAAAACCATCCTGTTTGAATGCGCCACTTTTGGCCGCACTTCCATCCGCCTCACCAGCCGTGCCCTGGGCATCCGCACCGAATCCAGCGGCCGGTTTGAACGCGGCGTAAGCGCCCAGACGGTGATGGACGCCCTGCTGCGTGCCTGCCAGATGGTGAACGAACTGGATGCCGGCGACGTGGTTTCCGGCGTGATCGATTTGTACCCCAACCCCATCGCCCCGGCCACGCTGAAAGTGAGCTGCAAAAACATCTGCACCCGTGCCGGTGTGGACGTGGCCCCCTGCGATATGAAGGCCATTTTGGAAAAACTTTTGTTCAAAGTGGAGCTCAATGGCGATGAAATGACCGTCACCGCCCCGGCCTTCCGTCAGGATATTGACCAGGAAGCCGATATTTGCGAAGAAGTGCTGCGCTATGCCGGGTATGACCGCATCCCCATCACCCGGCTCAAGGGCGAAAGCCCCATGGGCGGCCTGAATGAAAAGACCCGGAACCAGAAAATGCTGCGCACGCTGCTTTCCGGCATGGGGTTCTATGAAACCATGACCTTCTCCTTCATTTCCCGTAAGGCCATTGATATGCTGGGCCTGCCGGCGGATGACCGGCGCAGCCAGCCCCTGATGGTATTAAACCCCCTGGGCGAAGATACGGCCTGCATGCGCACCACCATGCTGTGCGGCCTGTTGAAAACCCTGTCCACCAACATGAAAAACGGCAATGTGGATGGCCGCATTTATGAACTGGGGGCCACCTTCGATGCCATCAACCGCACCAGCGAAAACCTGCCCACGGAAACCCCGGCCCTGGCCATCGGTATGTATGGCAATGCGGATTTCTACGCCATCCGGGGCGTGGTGGAGGCCCTTCTGAACGCCAACGGCATTGCCTATGAAATTGCCAAAGCGGAAGAAAAGTACCTGCATCCCGGCCGTCAGGCTAAGCTGTTGTGGGGCGAAGAAGTGCTGGCAGTGCTGGGCGAAGTGCACCCCGATACCGCTGAAAAGTTCGATTTGCCCGGCCGTGCGTATGTAGCCGAAGTGAACCTGAGCCTGTTCTTCCAGGCCATCCGGCCCATGGATACGGTGAAATCCATTGCCCGTTTCCCGGCCGTGCAGCGTGACCTGGCCCTGGTGATGAAGGAAGAAACTGCCGTTGGCCCCCTGATGAGCGCCCTGAAAAACGGCTGCGGCAGCCTGCTGGAAGATGTGCGGATGTTCGACGTTTTCCGGGGCGTGCAGATTGGCGAAGGGAATAAGAGCGTGGCCTTCTCCTTCACCTTCCGCTCTCCCGATCATACCCTGACGGAAGAAGAAATCACCCGCCTCACCAACAAGGCATTGAAGATTGCCGCCGAACAGTTCGACGCCCATATCCGTGCCTGATTTTTGAGCCATACACCCAAGGGGAAAGCTGCACTCCATGCTTTCCCCTTTTTCATGGGAGGAAATTATGCAAACCTTGCTTGGGGTTATCACCACGGCCCTGCCCGTCTTTGCGGCGCTGTTCCTTGGCATTTTGTGCCGCAAAAAAGGCATCCTCAGCCGCAGCGGCATGGATGCCCTGAAAAAAGTGGCGGTGGATATTTGCCTGCCTTTTGTGGTGATGGGGGCCTTTGCCACCGCAAAGTACGATGAAAAAAGCCTGATTTTGCCCCTGGTGATTTTTTTCGCCGGGTGCCTGGGCCTGTTCCTGGGGCGCATTTTGTGCAAAAAGCTGCATTTGCCGGGCACCCTCACCCCCTTCCTCATGTGCGGCTTTGAAGGGGGCATGCTGGGCTATCCCCTGTTTATGCTTTTGTTTCCGGAAACGAACCGCTCCGCCTTCGCCCTGATTGACCTGGGCCAGGCCTTCTTCTGCTTCACGCTGTACAAGGCCATGCTGGGGGGCAAGAACACCAGCGCAAAGGCCATGGCCAAGGATTGCTTCACCACGCCCGTTGTGTGGGGCGTGATTGCCGGGCTTTTACTGGGCGCTACAGGGCTTTACGGCGCACTGGAGGGAATGGGTATCTCCGGCGTGATCGACGCCTGTACGGCCTTTATTTCGGCCCCTGTGAGCATGCTGATTCTTCTGTCCGTGGGATACGACCTGAACGTGCAGGATATTCTGAAAAAGGATACCCTGAAAACCGTGGCCCTGCGCTTTGCCATCATGGGCGGCATGCTGGGCATCATCCTGATTGTGAACAGCTTCTTCCCCTTGGTGCACACCGGGGCCATGGTGCTGGCCTTCATGCTGCCCGCCCCCTATGTGGTGCCCATCTTCGCCGATAAGCCGGAAGAGAGGGAGCATGTTTCCTCCGCCCTTTCCGCCATGACGGTGGTAACGCTTTTGATTTTCGCCGTCATGTGCGTGTTTGTGCAGTAAACGGCAGAGCCTTTTCATAAAAAAATGCAAAAAGCGGCGTGTAAGCAAATTCGCTCCACGCCGCTTTTTTCAAACACTTCCTAATTCTTCATTTCTGTTCATACTTCCGGCACAGGGTATACTTGGAAACCGCCATCTGCACCGCTTCGCCGCCAATGGCGAAGGAAAGCAATTCCGCAATGTAGGGGGGCAGCACCCGGTTATACTTCACTTCCAGCACCATGTTCTGCTCATCATCAAAGACGGGAATGGTGGGAATTTCCGGGTTAAACAAATCAATGGAATTCAGGCCGGAGCGCAGATGCTTATCAAAGGTGATGCGCACTTCTTCCGCCGGGTGCAGGTAGGCCTCCCGTTCATAATCCACAATCACCACCGGGCGCAAAAGATTGGTGCGCATTTCCCGGTACACATCCCCAAGCAACCCATAGCGGGTTTTCTGCAGGCCGGTAGGATCCCGGGCGATGATCTGCTCCGCCATATCCCGGCCAATTTCCACCGTGCGCTTGGATATCAGGGCCCCCACCTTGGTTTTGCATTCCATGAATACTTCCGTATCTTTCAGGTTATAGATGCGGATGCGGTACTTATTCCGGTCCTTCACGCCGTCGATTTTATCGTAATAGGCGTCATCGAAGATGGTATCGAAATACAAGGAACGGATATGGTAAGAGCCGCCGTTGCGCACGGCGTTTTTATCCAGATGCAAAACCGGGGTGAGCACATTTTTCAGCACCCGGTACTGCATATCGGAAATCAAGAATTTCAGTTCGTGGCGAAGGGGCAGGGCCATGTTTTACGCCCCCGCTTCCGTCTGGCAGGCCACCAGGGTTGCTTCGTGCACGCCGTTGATTTCCAGCATGTTGGACACGATATTCACCCGATGATCCAGCCGGATTTCCACCGTGGTTTCGCTGCCGTTGCGGGTAACGGTCTTGGAGCGCACCCGGTAGAACCGCACGTTGCGCTTCAGTTCGTTTTCGATATCCTTCTGGGCATATTCATCGTGATGCACCACCAGCAGATAGCCGTGGGGGCTGCGCAGCCGCTTATAGGAAATCAGCAGCATCACGCAGGAAATGCCAATCAGCGCCACCACAGCGATCACATAGGCGTTGGCGCCCAGCAGAATGCCCATGGTAAGGGCCCAGAACATGTAGGCCGTATCCAGGGGATCCTTCACGGCGGTACGGAAGCGCACGATGGACAAAGCACCCACCATGCCATGGACAGGGCCACGTTGCTGCCGATACACATAACCACCGGAGTGGTGACCAGGGTGAGCATGATCAGCGTGATGGAGAAGGTGGGGCTATACAGCACGCCCCGGTAGGTTTTCTTATACACCAGGGCAATCACGGAGCCTGCCACAAAGGCCGCAACCAATGCAAACAGCACGTTCAGGGGAACAAAATTGGCAAATTGATCCGCAAACCAATCGGATACATTGGCCGTACCATTGGCCACATCATTGAAGGTTAAAGTGGTGCTTTCCATGGAAAAAATCCTCCTTTATGTGCTTATGCGCTTTATTCGGCTTCCGGGTTTGCAGGCCGGTCCCCGAAATAGTAAATCATTTGATCTTTGGTCAGGCCAAACTGTTCCTGCACAAGGCCCCAGAATTTATAGGGCCTGAAGGCCATGGTTTCATTCCGCATACGATCCACACGCACCTGCCAGTAGCGCATATAGCCTTCGGCGGTGGTGGGAGAATCGATGCTGATGGCAGGTTCCTTGTAGGGGGCCCAACGGGCATAGTGCCGTTTCAGTTCGGGGTAAATCCGGGCGGTGGCCTCATCCAGTTCCTTTTGCATCACTTCGGTGGTGAGGGTTTGGAAGATGACGCCCAGCCGGGTTAAGAACTGATCCCGGATCACGTCGGATTCGATCATCTTGCGGAAGATGGTGTTGTTGATGTTCTGCTGGCCCATTCCGGTGGTTTTCAGGTACGACCGGGGGCTTTCAAACCCGGATTTGAACAGGCCATAGTCCATGTCAAACAACAGGCACTTCCACTTGCTGCCCTCCCCGGGCATTTTGTAGAA
>JAZUQI010000249.1:0-11520 GCA_045605625.1 Clostridia bacterium | reverse complement strand
GCAATGCTTACGCCGCCCACGTTGGTCACCCGCAGGTAGCCTTCTTCTTCAATATCCGTCACGATCAGGCCGATATGGTCCATATGGGCGGAGAACATGATGGTTTTGCCGCCTTCCTGCCCCTTCTTTTCCACAATCAGGTTGCCCATCACGTCGGTGCGGATGCTGTCCGCCTTCTCTTTCAGCATTTCGGCCACGCACTTGGCCACATTTTCTTCCCGGCCGGTGGCACCGTATACATTCAATACCTTTTTCAGCGTATCCAACAACATTGTTTGTTTCCTCCCTTATTTACGCCTGACGGGCAAATGCCTGCGCCAGCAAGAACTGATCTTCCATATCGCTCAGCTTCATCACCGAGCTGGGCCCGTGGATATACCGGCAGGGCACGGAAAGCACACAGGTCTTTTTCCCGGCCGCCTGCCGCTGGAAGGCCCCGGCATCGTTGCCGCCGGTGCAGCCCCGCTTCACCTGATAGCGAATCTTTTCCTTTTCCGCCAGGGCAATCATTTCCCGGAAGAAATGGGGATCCGCCATGGAAGCGTTATCCATGAAGGAAACCACCACCCCAAGCCCGGCTTCGCACACCCTTCGCACGGGGTCCACATCGCTTCTGTCCCCGGCGGTGGTGCCTTCCAGCACGATGGCGGTATCCGCATTGCTGGCAAAGCCGGCCCCGGAAGCGCCCCGGCAGCCCACTTCTTCCTGCACCACAAAGGCGTAGGTCACATCGGCATCATAGGTTTCTTCCATCAGCCGCAGCATGTTATAGCAGCCCACCCGGTCGTCCAGCGCCTTGGATACCACCATGCCGTCGCCGAAGGTTTCATACACGCTGTCAAAATAGGCATAGGTGCCGGGGGGGCAATCGGCCAGGGCTTCGTCCTTGGATTTGGCCCCGATATCGATATACAGCCCGTCAAAGGGCAGCACCCGCTTGCGATCCTCCGCCGATTGCAGATGGATGGCCATGGCGCCGATAACGCCCTTTACTTTCTTTTCGCCAATCACCACATACTTGCTTACGCACACCCTGGGATCCACGCCGCCCACGGGCCGGAAAATAAGCAGCCCGTCTTCCGTGGCATCCATGATGATAAAGCCAATTTCGTCCATGTGGGCGGAAAAAAGGATGTGGCGGCTGCCGTCTCCCTTGCCCTTTTTGAAGGCAATCACGTTGCCCATCCGGTCCACCTTCACGGAATCGCACAGGGGCCGGGCCGCTTCCATAATGGCCTTGCGCACATCCCGTTCATCCCCGGATACGCCGTTGATTTCACACAATGTTTTCAGTTCCATAATTCTTCCTCCCAGTGGCCGTTCATTTCGCTCAGGTAATGGGCCAGCAGCCGGCCGCCTTCCATCAGCGCATGCATATCAAAGGTTTCCACGTTGGTGTGCATATACTTGATGGGCAGGGAAAGCAGCACTGTGGGCACCCCGGCCTTCACCAGGGAAAGTTCATCCGCATCGGTGGAGGTATACCGGGGATCAATGGCCGTTTGCAGCTGCACGCCGTTATCCTTGGCGGCCTGTTCCAGCTTTTTCACCAGATAGGGATGCAAAAACGGGCCCTTGGACATCACCAGGGAATCAATCTTCTGGGTGGCCAGACGGGGCGCACCGGGGGTTTCCGCATGGCACACGTCAAAGGCCACACCAAAATCCGGATCCACCTGGAACCCGGCCGTCCATGCGCCGTAGGAGCCGATTTCTTCCTGGCAGGTGGCCACGAAATACAAATCCGCTTCGTTGTGCATTTTGGAAAGCAGCTCCGCCGCCCACAGCATAATGGCCACGCAACCCCGGTCATCCACCGTTTTGGTGGCCACCCGGCCGTTTTTCAGTTCCACATACCGGCATTCAAAGCACACCGTATCCCCGATGCGCACTTTCTGTTCCACCTGTTCCTTCTCCATGCCCAGGTCCACAAACAGGGTTTCGAAGGTGTAGTTATTTTTCCGGTCCGCTTCCCGCATCAGGTGGGGCGGCGTTGCGCCCACCACGCCCAGCAGCACTTCATCCTTGCCATACACCCGCACACGCATGCCCGGCAACACTCTGGGGTCCACGCCGCCCACGCTTTGCAGCCGCAGGCAGCCGTCCTTTTCAATCTTGGATACCATCATGCCAATCTCGTCCAGATGGGCGCAGATCATCACCTTGGGGCCATTGCCTTTTTTATGGGCAATCACGCTGTTCAGGGGCGTAATTTCCACTTCGTCCGTATAGGGACGGAAGGCCTCGGCAATAAATTCCGCCGCAGCCCGTTCATTGCCCGTCACCCCGGGCAGCGCCGTCACCCGGCGCAGAAACTCTTCGGTTTTCATATTTTCTTTTCCTCCCATGGGGATATTCAACTATCATTATACCAGAATTGAAAAATTTGTATAGTGGCAAATTTTTTCCCTTTTCCAGATCCCCCCCCTTTCCTCTCTCCTTACGCAGCATGGGAAACCCTGCGGGGCTTCACCCCGCTCCCCACAAGGGGCATTGCCCCTTGACCCCCCTTTTGCCGAAAACGCTCCCCCTATGAAACACAGCGTGTTCCGGTGAAGCAAAAAGAACCATGAAAGCCTGTCTTATCCACGGGCCGGGCGGCATTTTGCCGCCTGCCGGATGCATCGCATCCGGAGAAAACGAAAAATCCGGCAGGAAAGTTCACTTTCCATACCGGATTTTTTTCGTTTTCATTCAGCCCGTGGGATATAACCACATTTCCTTGCCTCATGCGGATCAACCAATGCCCTCTCCCCTTTTTCCCATCGCAGAATGGGTGCAGGGCCAATGGCCCTGCTGCAGGGTTCAGGGGCCGCACAGGCCCCTGAGCAGCAAGGGGGCAGCCGATCTGCAAAAATGCATTTTGCCCTTGCAAATTTCGTCAGGCTGTTTGGGCCGTTTCTTTTTTCGTCCCCCGGATTTCCCCGGCACGGGTGAGGGCGATTTTGGTAATCACCGGCCCGATCAGTTCAAATACCAATACGCAGGCCAGCACCACCGTGCTGACGGTGCCTGCCAGTTCCGGGAAGCGGATGGCCACCATCTGGCTCATACCAATGGCCACACCGGCTTGGGGCAGCAGCGTGAGGCCCAGATATTTTTTCACATTATTATCCGCTTTCACCGCCATGGCCCCAAGCAGGGTGCCGCCCCACTTGCCAAGGCTGCGCAGCAGCAGGTACAAAATGCCAATCAGGCCCACCTGGGGCAGCACCCCCAGATTCAATTCCGCACCAGACAAAACGAAGAACAGCAAAAACAGGGGCGGCGTGAAGCGGTCGCACTGCTCCATCAGCACTTCCTGCTGCTGGGAGATGTTCACCATCACCGCACCGATCATCATGCACACAAGCAGGCTGGACAGGCCCCACATGCTGCACAGGCCCACCCCGGCCAGCACCAGCGCAATGGACAGGGCCAGCTTATTGCCCCGGGAGCCGAAAAACCGGCTGCCAATGCCCAGCACCAGCCCCAATGCGGAGCCCAGCAGAAGGCTGCCGAAAATTTCCACCAGCGGCGCCACCACCATGCCGGAAAAGGTCATTTGCCCCCCCAGCAGGGCTTCCGCCACGGAGGCGGAAATGCTGAACACCATCAGGCCCAGGGCATCGTCCATGGCCACAACGGGCAGCAGCATCTGGGTCACAGCCCCCCGGGCCTTGTACTGGCGCACCACCATCAGCGTGGCGGCAGGGGCCGTGGCCAGGGCAATGGCCCCCAGCACCAGGGAAATGGGCACATCAAAGCCGCACAGAATCAGCCCCACATCCACACAAAAGGCCGTAGCCAGCCCCTGGAACATGGTGATCACAATGGGCGTCTTGCCGATTTTTTTCAGGTAGCTCAGCTTAAATTCACCGCCGATGGCATAGGCAATAAAGCCCAGCGCCACTTCGGTGATCACGTGCATGCTTTCCACCTGTTCCGCCGTTACCAGATTAGCCACACAGGGGCCAATCAGCAGCCCGGCCAGCAAAAACGCCGTCACATTGGGCAATTTCAAAAGCCGCACCGCCCGGCTCATCAAAAGCCCGGCGGCCATGGCTATGCCGATTACAAGCAATATGTTCATTTTTTCTTTACCAGCCCTTCTGCAAAGGAAATGGGCACGCCGAACATGATGCCGGAATCGGGATGATCCAGCCCACCGGTCACCTCATTGACAATCTTCCGTGCCGCTTCCACCTTTTCATCCGGCAGCACGGCAAAGATGGTTTTGCTGCTGCGCCGTTCCGGGGCCATGATATTGCGCAGGCCGTAGAACAGGGGCATTTCATCCTCGCTGTGCAGAATGCGGGCCATGCCCTTGCTGTCCAGCACCGTGGCGCCCATGATGCCCTGCTGTTCAAACGCATGCAAAAGATGTTCCAAATGTTCCGTGCGATTCATAACAAAGATGAAAACCTGCATACCTTCACCTCATTTAATCCATTCGTTTCCTACGCACAATTTTACATTTTATGCTCCCTTTCGTCAAGTTACAATGGCATTACGAATGATTTTCCTACCATATTCACCCATAACTTGTGCCGTCATACGCTGATAGAGGAGGTGTTCTTCATGAATTTGATTATCTGGCTGGCCCTTGGGGCCGTTTCCGGTTATTTGGCCGCCCTGATCATGGGCATGAACAGGGAAAACTGGCTGTTGCATATTCTGCTTGGCGTGGTGGGCGGCGTGGTAGGCGGCGCCGTGGCGGTGAGCCTGGGCCTTGGGCGCATCACCGGGTTTAACCTTTACAGTTTGCTGATTTCCGTGCTGGGGGCCTGCCTGATTCTGCTTCTGTACCGGCTCATGCAGCGCGTTCTATAAAGCTTGCCCGGTTTTTCCGGGCATTTACATCCATTTTTCCTTATGCTATACTGAAGAAAAACCAAAGGGAGGCCGCCTCCATGCCCACGCTGGCCCATCGTTCCATCCGCCATTGCCTGCAAATGATTGGCCCCTTTTCCCCAACCTCTGCCCTGCCCAAAGAAGGGCAGCAGCAATGCTATGCCTTCTTCACCGGGCTATATCAGAAAATGCTGGAAAGCCCGGAAGCTTCTTTCGTTTTTCCAGCGCCTTATGAAGCCTATATGCGCTCCCCCAAGCGCCCCCTCCCCGGCAAGGAAAAGGCCCACGCTGCGGACAGCCGGGAAAGCACCCTTCGAAACGTGATCCAGCAGGCCATCACCTTTTACGCCCTGTTTTTCTGGGAAGTGGGCCTGCGCTCTTCGCTGGATGGGGATCGGCTGCGGCTTTCAGCTGAGGCGTGGCAGCAGGTTCTTATGCGCATGGGCCGTCTGCACGGGGCGAAGCATCACCCAAACCGGCTGGAAAAAATGAAGGCAGAGGGCCTTTCCATCACCGAAACGGAAGGCTCTGTCACCCTGTTTCACCCCCGTTTTCCGCTGATGATGCCAGCCCTTTTTTACCTGTGCACGGCCCCGGAAAACAAATTCAAGTTTTTCAATTACCTCCGGCTGGATTTTCAAAGCGCCGGTGGCAGCCCTTCCGTGGATACCATCTGCCGCACCCTGCCGGATGCCTCCGTCCACATCATCCGCACATTGGAAGAAAGCTTTTCCGCCCTGAACGCAAAGGCCCGGGTGAAGCCCCTGCGCTCCATCACCTCCGATTTTCAATGGAAGGTGGAATACCACAAGGCCGGCAAAAACCTGGCCGGGTTCTACGCCGATGGGGATCGGTTCCTGCTTTGCCTGTACTTTAACGATCACAAAAATATTTCCGCCCTGGCAGAGGAATTGCTGCAGGAGGCTTCGCCCCTCTTTTCCTGGTTCTGCGCCCAATTCCCGGAAAGGCTGTGCCAATGCCCCTCCAACCGCCGGGTGAAGCTGGGCAATGAATACCGCCGCATCTGCGGCCTGTCCAACCGGGCCGAAATCCTAAACCCCACCGAAACGGATTTGCAAAATGCTCTGACCATTCTGAAACGGTTTCGGAAACTGTGAATACACCGGAGGTTATCATGGCACCCATTCAGCAGCTTACCACACCCCATCTTCTGCTGCGCAAAGCACGAAAGGAGGATCTGGAATCCATCTGGAAAAATGTGTGGAGCGATCAGGCCCTTTCCAAAACCATGCTCTGGCAGCCCTGCCCCACCCTGGAAGAGGCCCGGGGCCGCTTGGAGCGCATCCTGCCCTATCACGAAAAAAGCGATGCCTTTTTCATTTGCCTAAGGGAAACGGATGAAGCCATCGGCTTTGCCGGTGTCCGGGAAACCGCCCCGGGGGAATTTGAGGAAACCGGCCTGTGCATTGCTAGGCTTTTTCAGGGCATGGGCTATGGCAAGGAAATGCTCCGGGCCCTGATTCATCTGGTTTTTGATGTGCATGGCGGCAAACGCTTTCTCTACGCCTGTTTTCACGAAAATGCCGCCTCCGCCGCCCTGTGCCAAAGCTGCGGCTTTACCTATTCCCACACAGAAAAGGGCCTCCGTGCCTATGATGGGTATGTGTACACGTGCGATTATTATCAGCTGACCCGAGAGAACAACGGTTAATTTAACGCATATTTACTACCCATTCATGCCAAAATAATGAAACTGCTGTTCCTGAGCAAACCCGTTCTTCCCTTGACACGCATTCATTCACATGCTATAATCACTTTACAGCAGCAGATGGTACAGGAAACTGTTCCTCTGCTGCTCATTTTTATAAAGGAGGCGTTTTTTATGAAGAACTTCGCTGTTTTCATCCATCATTTCACGGGGAGGACTCAAACGCTTTGATCCTCCCAAAAAGGAGGAAACATGTTGAAACCCGAAACTCTGCAAGCGCATTGGTTTGCATACCTTTACGAACAAACGGAAGATGAAACGGAATTGATCGCCTGTATGCTGCGCCTTCTTGGCCCCCAGCCTATGCACATTCTGGAAATCGGCTGCGGCGGCGGCAAGCTTTGCGTACCGCTGGCAAACGCCGGTCATTCCGTTACCGGCATGGATACCGATGAACACATGCTGCACATTGCCCGTCAAAAAGCCGTTCACTTGCCCGGATTGCGCCTTGTGCAAGGGGATGCTTTGGTTGCCCCATGGGGAAACGGCTTTGATGCCGTCATCCTTGGCACCAATCTGCTGCTGAACATCAGCACCACCTGGGATTACAAACAGGCACAGAAACAATTGATCTTTCGGGCAGCGGATGCTATTCGCCCGGATGGATTATTGATCCTGGATTTTGATTGCCCCGAAACCTTGAATGCCTACAACAATCACAGCGAGTGGCTCTGCATGGAGGGGACGGATGATATTGGAACTGCCGGAAAATATTTCGTCTGCAACAGTTCTGCCGAGGAACACAACCGCACGGTGAAAAGCCAGCGTCGTCTGGAACTTTCGCCTCGTGAAGGAACCGCCTTTACGGTCATGCTGAATTCCACCAAGCATTTTCCCACGCTGGAAGAAGTATGCAGCTGGCTGTTCCGTGCCGGTTTCACCATCATCAGCCTGCATGGCGGCCATCATGGAGAAGCCTTTGATGCGCTGCATCGCCGGGCTGTTATCACTGCCCGAAAAGCAGCCTTTTCGCAGGCTAAATAACCCTTACTTTGCACGCTAAAACAGCAAGGCCAAAACATTCATGCGGCTTGCTGTTTTGGCATGCGCCTTGAAATAATAAGAGGTAGGATATGTTAAGCAACAAAGGCTTTGATTTATGGGCCAACGACTACGACAAAAGTGTTGGGCTATCGGATGAAGACGGCACCTATCCTTTCGCCGGGTATCGTGCGCTTCTGAACACCATCTATAACCGTGTATTAAATGCTTCTGCCAAGACAGTATTGGATATCGGTTTCGGAACAGGAACACTGGCTGCCAAGTTGTATGAACAGGGCTGTACCATCTATGGGCAGGATTTTTCCCAAGAAATGATCCATTTAGCGCAGACAAAAATGACAAATGCCCACCTGTTCCAAGGTGATTTTTCAAAGGGATTGGTTCCTGCCCTGAAGCATCAGAAATACGATGCTATTCTTGCCACCTATTCCTTGCACCATTTGACGGATGAACAGAAAACCGGCTTTCTGAACGAATTACGCCAACATCTGAATGAAGGCGGATGCCTTTACATCGGTGATGTGGCCTTCGAAACCCGTGCAGCCCTTGAAAAATGCAAAAGGGCAACCGGTGACGCATGGGATGATGACGAAATATATTTTGTCGTCGATGAAATGAAAGCGCATTTTCCATCCCTGCAGTTTGAAAAATTATCCCATTGTGCCGGCCTGATTACCCTGCAATAACACACATCAAAAAAAGCACCCGGATATGCGTCCGGGTGTTTTTTGGGCCCTTGTTGGAGCTAAAAACGCTTCGCATCTTCCCGCTTCTGTGCCAAATAATCATCCTTTGTTATCATCATGTGCATATAGCCCTCCCGAACCCCCAACTCTTTAAACCCTGCTTTTCGGTGGGTTTCCCAAGCAGCCACCTCATTTCGTGCAATCTCAAAATCATTATGGATCCGGGAAATGCCGCAAACGCAGAATGCATGTTCCAGCATTTGTTTC
This sequence comes from Clostridia bacterium, assembly GCA_045605625.1. Classification (GTDB taxonomy): domain Bacteria; phylum Bacillota; class Clostridia; order Christensenellales; family Aristaeellaceae; genus RUG563. The sequence continues at coordinate 3,003 of JAZUQI010000249.1, read as the reverse complement.
AATGCCGGAACGGCGTATCCTTTTCCACGATAGGGTGCATGCATCACAATCCCCATGTCCCACCAATCCTGTGCAGCATTGTAATGAAAGTTTACGTCACCCATCCATGCGCCATCAGATGCACGCCGAATGTAAGCGTAAAACCGCCCCGGCTCCTGTCCAACCCATGCAGCATACCAATCATCAAGCACTTCATCCGGGTAATCAATGCAGCCGGTATCCCGATGGTATCCCTCATAATCCACATCCCAATTGGCGTTATAGGCCATGGTTTCCGGGTCCGCCATCATTTGCTGATAAAACCACAAGTCTTCTCTTTTGGGTATATATAATTCTATTTCTTCCATTCCACGCCTCCATTTTCCATTCGCTGGCCGCTTGGGCTATACTTTTTTACATTTTAACCCAACAAACTGACAAAAGCAACAAAAAAGCACCCGGATATACATCCGAGTGCTTTCTTTATGCCGAAATTAGAACTTCAGGCTGTTGATGCGGATGGAGGGGCCCATGGTGCTGCTCATGTAGAGGGACTTGATGTAAGTACCCTTGGCAGTGGCGGGCTTGGCCTTGATAACGGCTTCCATCAGCACGGTCATGTTTTCCACCAGCTTTTCGTTATCGAAAGAAATCTTGCCGATGGGGCAGTGGGCGATAGCGGTCTTGTCGATACGGTATTCCACCTTACCGGCTTTGATATCGTTCACGGCCTTGGTAACATCCATGGTCACGGTGCCGGACTTGGGGTTGGGCATGAGGCCCTTGGGGCCCAGCAAGCGGGCAATGCGGCCGATGGTGCCCATCATGTCAGGGGTAGCGACGCAAGCGTCAAAGCCGAACCAGTTTTCGCTCTGGATCTTGGCAACCAGATCGGCATCGCCCACGAAATCAGCGCCAGCAGCTTCGGCTTCCTTGGCCTTGTCGCCCTTGGCGAACACCAGAACCCGAACCTTCTTGCCGGTGCCATGGGGCAAAACCACGGTGCCACGAACCTGCTGGTCAGCGTGACGGGGGTCAACACCCAGACGGATGGACAGTTCGATGGTTTCATCAAACTTGGCTTTTGCAGTCTGCTTCACCAGCTCGATCGCTTCGGCGGGATCATAGAGCTTGGTGGTGTCGATCAGCTTTTTGCTGTCGGAATATTTCTTGCCGTGTTTCATCTTAATTTCCTCCCTGTGGTAATAGCGGCACTATGTCCTCCCACATTATTCCTTACTGAGCGATTATTCGTCAGCAACAGTGATGCCCATGCTGCGGGCGGTGCCCTTCACCATGCTCATGGCGGCTTCGATGGAAGCAGCATTCAGGTCGGGCATTTTGGTGGTGGCAATTTCACGCACCTGAGCCTGCGTCAGCTGGCCAACCTTATCCTTGTTGGGACGGCCGGAAGCACTTTCCAGACCCAGTGCCTTCTTGATCAGCACGGGAGCCGGAGGCGTCTTGGTGATGAAAGAGAAGGAACGATCGGAAAACACCGTGATAACAACGGGGATGATCAGGCCTTCCTGCTTGGCAGTGCGGGCATTGAATTCCTTGCAGAAGCCAGGAATGTTCACGCCGTGCTGACCAAGGGCGGGACCGATGGGCGGTGCGGGGGTTGCCTTAGCGGCAGGCACCTGCAGCTTGATGAACGCGGTAATTTTCTTTGCCATTTTCGATGGCACCTCCTTGAATCTTGTGGTAATGGCGGCTGCACTCCCTATTGAATGCTGCCTCCCACTGAAAACGGAAAACAGGGAAAGGGGCTGCCCCGGAAGGGTTTCGCCTTCCGGCGCTCCTTATCCTCATGCGTCGATTTTCTCGACTTGATCGATATCCAATTCGATCTGCATTTCGCGGCCCAGGAACATCTTGACCTTCACATTCAGCTTGGCTGTAATGGGGTCCACTTCCTCTACCACGCCCGTGAAATGTTCCAACGGACCATTCAGAATGCGCACTTCTTCGCCCACGCCAATCTTGCACTGCACGGCGGCGTTGCCGGTGTTCAGCATTCTGCTTAGTTCGTCGGCGGTTAAGGGAATGGGCTTGCTTTCGGGGCCTACAAAGCCCGTCACGCCGCGGGTGTTGCGCACCACATACCAGCTTTCGTTGGTGATGATCATGCGCACCAGCACATAGCCGGGAAAGGTTTTCCGGGTGCTGGTCACACGCTTGCCATTTTTAATTTCCACAACCTCTTCCGTGGGAACGACGACTTCCTGAATCAGGTTCTGCATGCCGTTGTTTTCCACAGCTTTTTCCAGGTTGTCCTTAACCTTGTTTTCGTAGCCGGAATAAGTATGCACAACATACCATTCCAGAGTGCCCGGTCTGTCTTCGGACATGTTGGTCTCTCCTCTCAGCAGGTACGGCTGAGCGGCTTACTCCTTGTTTTCAGAAGTTTCGGCCGTCTCGGCAGCGGCTTCTTCCTGCGCTGCATCAGCTGCAGGTTCTGCTTCCGCATCGGCAACAGGTTCTTCCTGGGCGTCTTGGGCACCTTCCACCACGGCATCCGCAGCATCATCAGCAGCGGTATCAACCGGCAGCTGTTCCACGGTAGCAGCGGGGGTAACCAGTTTCACCAGAGCAGTAGAACCAAGATCCAACAAACCAATCACAACGCCCATGAATACCAGGAAAGCCAGTACGATGAGCGAGTATTTGATAACATCCTGGCGGCTCGGCCACGTCACTTTGCGCAGTTCGTGCCACATGTTTTTGAAGGGGCGGGCGATGGCACCGGGCAGCTTCTTGAAGAAGTTGACCAGCTTGGTGAAGAAATTCACCTTTTCTTCCTTGCCCTTCACGACGGTCTTTTCGTCTGCCATGATTGTCACATCCTTGCGTTTATCGTGTTTCGCGATGAGCGGTATGCTTTTTGCAGAAACGGCAATATTTGCTCAGTTCCAGACGATCGGGGGTGTTTTTCTTGTTCTTTTTCTTGTTGTAGTTACGCTGTTTGCACTCGGTGCAAGCCAGCGCGATGTTTTGACGAGCTTCCTTAGCTGCCATGTGAAA
>JAZUQI010000248.1:0-8714 GCA_045605625.1 Clostridia bacterium | reverse complement strand
TCCGGCAGGGGCGTGGCATCGGGGCTGGGGGTAAAGGTGGGGGCCGGGGTGATAACCGGGGTTGGGGAAGGCGTGGCTTCCGTGCCGGTCAGGTTCTGGATATCCTCTTCATCAAAGAGGAAATCGCTGACGTTGCCCAGGTTAAAGGTGGGCACGGGCCGGGGGGTGGATAAGGGCACCAGGGTGGCCGCAACGCCGGAGGAACGGGATTGGGCCGCTTCGGCATAGGCCGGCTTATAGCGGTACACCGTCACATGCTCCAGGTGCTGGAAATCCACAATGGGTTCCACCACCACGTAGGATTTGTTTTCTTCCATGCCACGGGTGCTTTCACGCACCTGGCCGATGGGAATGCCCTTGGGGAATTCCAGCCCCACGCCGCTGGTAACCACCACGTCACCGGGCCGGGCAATGGCGTTTTCCGGCAGGTAATACAGCCGGCACATGGGTTCGCCGTTGATGCCCAGGGTGCCCTTGATGCTGCCCTGATCCCGGGTAGATTGCACAAGGGCGGCCACGGTGCAGTCCGTGGAGATGATGCAGCGCACCTGGCATTTGTTTTCTTCCACTTCGTAGGTAACCCCCACCAGACCGCCGCCGGAAACCACGGCCATGTAAGGCTCCACGCCGTTTGCGGAGCCCACGTCCAGGGTGAGGGTGGAGAAATAGTTGCTGGCATCGGTGCCGATAACGGTGGCCGCCAGGGGGTTCATTTCATAATTGCGTTCCTGTTCGTACAAAAGGTCATACAAAGAATCGATGGTGCGGCGGTATTCTTCCAGCAGGGCCACTTCATCCGCATAATCATCCAGCAGGATCATGGCCTGCTCGTATTCGTATTCAATTTCGCCCCGCACCTTCAATTTCCGCAGGTAGGAGGCAATTTCATCCGTTACGGAGGAAAATACTTTCTGCACCGGGGTGATGATCTGGGTGGCCCATTTCTTGGGTAATACCAGCAGGGGATGATCCACAAAATTGGAAAGCACCATCAGCGCCGTAAACAGAAACAGAAAAACGCATACGCCAATCACAACCAGCGATTTGACGAAGGAACGCTGATCGTGCTTTTTCTGGCTTTTCTTCTTGGCTTTCTTGCCTTCGCCGCTTTTCCGGGGGGGATGATAGGTGCGGCTGGTGCCCCGGACGCTGTCCTGCTGCTGCCAGGTGCGCCGGGCCAGATCCGGGTCCTGGGCATCCACCCGGGTGGCTTCCCGGGCCCAGGCCTTTTCCGCCCGCTGGGCCGGATCCATGGAAGAAACTTCAATATCCGTTGCCTTTTCTTCCGTTTCTTCCCAGGTTTCTGCCGGGGTTACTTCCGGCATTTCGTATTCCGGCTGCCTGCTTTCCGGCATGAAAGCGGATTCATCGAAAGTGCGTTTCGTTTTTCTTGCCATGTGTTACTCCTCGTTATCTTCCCGGAGGAAACTGGAACGGCCAATGCGGTGCAGCTGTTCAAAGTTATCCGCCAGATGGCCCACGCCCTGAGCGGCACAGTTCAAAGGATCCCGGGCCAGCAGCACCGGCATATTCAATTCGGATGCAATATACTGATCCAGCCCGAGCAGCTGGGCGCCGCCGCCCGTCAGATGGATGCCGGAGCGCATCACATCCCCGGCCAGTTCCGGGGGCGTGCGGGAAAGCACATCCTGAATGGCGCTCAAAATGGCCTGGCAGGGGGCCCGCAGGGCCTCATATACTTCGCTGGAGAAAAGTTCCGCCGTCTGGGGCAGGTTGGTAATCATATCCCGGCCCTTGATCAGCGCCCGGCGTTCCGTTTTCAGGGGCAGGGCGGAGCCAAGGCTCATTTTCATTTCCTCGGCGGTGTTTTCGCCGATGAGGATATTGTGGTTGCGCTTGATATGGTTAATGATGGCGTCATCCATTTTGGTGCCGCCGATTTTGATGGTTTTGGTGGCCACCATGCCCCCCAGGCTGATCACGGCCGCTTCCGTGCTGCCGCCGCCGATATCCACCACCATGGAGCCGATGGGGTCAAACACCGGCAGGCCGCAGCCCACCGCCGCCGCAAAGGGCTTTTCCACCAGATGCAGCTGGTTTTCCCGGATGCCGGAATACACCGCAGCCTTGCGCAGCACACGCCGTTCCACCGGGGTGATATGGCTGGGGATGGTCATCACCGCCCGGGGCTTGAACAGCCGGGAGGCGCCGATGGCCTTGCGCACAAAATACTGCAGCATATCCTGGGTCATATCAAAATCGTGAATCAGCCCATCGGAAAGGGGCCGCACGGCCACCGTATCGCCGGTGGTGCGGCCAAGGAGGGCCTTGGCTTCATCGCCAATGGCCCGGATGGTGCGGCGGGCGCTGCGGTCCGCCACCAGAATGGAAGGCTCATCAATCACGATGCCTTTTTTCCTTACGTAAATCTGGGTGTTGGAGGTGCCCAAATCAATGCCGAGGTAAGGTACAATATATCCCATGGAACATTCATCCTATCGTTTTGTATTTTGTGCCGCATCCTGCAGCATACGGCGAACCAGCGCCATGGGCAGCCCGATCACGTTGGAGAAGCTGCCGTGGATTTTATCCACATACATGCCGGCCATGCCCTGAATGGCATAGGCACCGGCCTTATCCATGGGTTCGCCGGAAGCAATGTAGCGAAGAATTTCATCATCGGAAAGGGGGGTGAAGTGCACCAGCGTTTCATCGCACCGCACATCTTCCGTATCTGCGTAAAGCAGGCACACCCCGGTGTACACTTTGTGTTCCCTTCCGGACAGGGTTTTCAGCATCCGGAAGGCATCTTCCCGGTCTTTGGGCTTGCCCAGCACCTGGCCGTCCACACATACAACGGTATCCGCCCCCAGAATCATGCGGCCTTTGTGCATTTCATGCACCGCTTTGGCTTTCAGCCGGGCGTTTTCCATCACCAATTCCCGGGGAGAGCCGCTTTGGGCCTCTTGGGTATCGGCTACAATGATTTCAAAGGGAACGCCCATCTGGGCAAGCAGTTCCCTGCGCCTTGGGGATTGGGAAGCCAGGATCAATTCCGGATACAAAGGGATCATTTCCTTTCCTTTGCGCGTATTTTTTTGCACGCAAAAAACGCGCCCCTTATTATAGCATATTTCGGGGGCGCAAGTACAGTATTTTTGCAATAAATTGAAATAAAATTGTAAATTATTTTTTTCAGCCGTTGCCGAAGTCATAATACAGCTGGCAATTCACCAATTCCACGAAATTTCCGGGCAAAACATACAGGATATCCTCTTCTTCATAAGTCAGGTTGAACAGATCCACCTTGTGTTCCCCTGGTTCATCTTTTTCCAGCGTGTTCAGGGAAGAAACGGAAAAATAGGCTTCTTCGCAGCCGGGCAGGGGTTTTACCTTGAAGGAATAAAAACTGTGCCGGTCGGTGATTTGCCAATCACAGAAAAGGCGGCCGCTGCCCTGAAAAACGGGGGTGTTTTCCCCTAAATATTCCTGGCAGTAGGAAAGGTTGATGTTGGAAAGCTGGGCCTTGCTGCTTTGCCATGCGGCCCCCTGCAAGGTGCCGGTGGTGCCTTCCGGCAGGAAATAGGAATAGCTGCCTTCGGTGAAGGTTTTCTGATCGATGGCGATGTTCCAGGTTTCGTTTTTCATGGAAAGGGTGGCGGTTTTTCCTTCTTTCACCTCAAAATGCCAGATGGCGCTGTTTTCCTGCGTGATGGCAAATTCCCCTTCCGGAAGCGGAGGCAGGAATTTCAAAAGATCCCCTTCTTTCAAAAGGATCACGTCTTTGGCATCCATCCATTCCATATACACGCCGTGGCCGCTGTAGATTTGCAGCTGATCCCCGTTTTGCTGGATCAATTGGTTTAAGCTGTTGTACGTCCAGCGGCGTTCATCCCCTTCTTTCAGCAGGGCAAAGCCGATGCGCTCCACATGGCCGTGGCGGTTGGCCTTCTGGTTTTGCAAAGGGAACACCATCTCTTTTTCCACCAGGGCCGTGGCCACATCGGAAACCAGGTGATAAGAATCCTCCGTTTCCCCCATGATGGCCACCATGGTGCCTTCTTTGAGGTATTGGGTGGTTTCATCCCAGGGGGAATACAGGGCATAATCCTTTTGCAAAATCCCGGCACGCAGGGAATAGGCCCCGGTTTCCCAGGGGAAAAGAAACAGGTTCAGGTAATCCTGGCTGATGTAGCCGGAAACGCCGTCCCCGGGCATATTGGGCTCCAGATGCATGCCGGTGATTTCAATCTTGGCCCAGTTGCCATTCCGGGAGGCGTCCACCACCCGCACCCGGGTATTGGGTTCATACACCGCCCCGGTTTTCCGGGTCATCTTCTTATCGCTGAAAAGCTCCACCCGGGTGCTTAAATAGGCATTGTTCATCATCAGCTTGGTGCTGTTTAAGTGAATGGCCCGCATGAAGCCGTATTCGCCGTTTTGCAGCTGCACATACCGCCAGTCGTCGTTGATATCCCCCAACACATACACCGGTTCATTGGCCCGTGCCGTTACGTTTCCGGCGGTGGAGGCTTTATGATACAGGGGTGCATCCTTGCGGTTGGGCTGGGCGGTGTAATAGAGGGTATCAAAGGCATAATTGCGCACGGGAAAGGCGAGGTACACCGTCATCATATAGCCTTCCAGGCCGCCGATTTTAACATGGCAGAATTCTTCCCCTTTTTCCAGCACGGTTACCGGGGTGCCGGTATAAAACCGGCCCAGAATTTTGCCGGAAGAAGAGGCCGTTTCCCGTAAAATCAGCCGGTCTGCCACGTTGCGGTTGGCCACCACGGCCTGGGTATCCGCCTGGGCGCACAGGGGCAGAAAAAGCAAAAGAAGCATTAGCAGCAGGGCTTTTTTCATGGAAAATGTTCCTCCATAAGTGTTTTCACTTATACAGACGCATCAGCCTCCTGTTTTGTTGCATCTTTTTTCCAAATATTTTTCATTTCCGCCGCATCCTCTGCCTGGGTGCCCCGGCATTCGCAGATGATCCGGGGGGCATAACCCCTTTTCACCAGCAGGGGACTGAGATGATGAAACCGGGGGCCGAATTCCGCTTCTGCAAAGGTGCGGTGCCGCTTTTCCCCGGCAGATGTGTATTCGATGGTGGAAAAATGCACGTGCATTTGCCGCATGCGATCCATTCCCAGCATGTTTTCGCCCAGATCCAGCACCTGTTCAAAATCCTCCGCCGTATTCAGCCGCCCCTGATGCAGGGCGTGGATGTGGGCAAAATCCAGGCAGGGAATAAACCTTTCTTCCATCTGGCAGAAGGCAAGGGTTTCGGTCAGATCGCCGATCTGGCCCTTTTTGCCCATGCTTTCCGGGCACAGGTGAATGGCGGAAAAGCCCTGTTCATCCAGCATGTGCCTTGCTTCCATCAGCCCTTCCCGGCAGTTTTCAAGGGCCTCCTGCCGCTGCATTTTCATGGGGGAACCCACATGCACCACCACCCGGTTTGCCCCCATTCTATCCGCCCGGATGGCGCTTTCCAGAATGTAGGAAAGGGACGCCTTCCGCTTTTCCGGGTCGGGGTTGGCCAGGTTGATATAATAAGGCGCATGAACGGACAGGGCAATGCCCTTTTCCGCCATGGCGATGCCGATTTTTTCTGCCATATCCAGGGAAAGGTTTATTCCCCGGCCGAAGGAATATTCATAGGCGTCAAGGCCCATTTTTTGCAGGTATTCCGGGGCCTGCAGGGTGGATGTATAGCCCATTTGGTAGAAGGAATCGGCGTTGCCGGAGGGGCCGAAGCGAATCATATTTTTTGCTCCTTTTCATAGAAAAATTTCGGGCAGAAAAGCACTGCCCGAAAGAAAATTATTTGATTTTGCGGCATTCCATATAGTACCGCTTTTCATGGCCGTGGCCCATGGAGAAGGTTTTCCGGGGCAGCACGCCGCCGGAAACGATGCCGGGGAAAAGGGAGGATTTTTCAATGGCGGTCAGCAAAATGCCGGTGCCCTGATCCACACTCATTTTTTCCACCAGATCCGCTTCGTGGATGTAGTCAATTTCGCAGGTTTTATTCTGCTGGAGGTATTGATCCAGGAAGGGCTGCAAAATGGCCACCGGCAGCATATTCCCGGCGTTTTTCACGGAAAGGCCGTAGGATTTGCCCTCAAACAGGAAGGTGATATCTTCCCCGGGCTGGGTACTCATGCCCTTTTCCCGCACATAGGCGGCAAAATCCAGCATCATTTGCTGGCCGTCGGCCCGGAACACCATCCGGTGGATGGGCTCAAAGGAAAGGGCCGGGGAATGCAGGTTCACAATTTCCACCAGGGCATACCGGGCTGGGTCATTTTTCTGCTGCGCCGGGGAGAGGGCGGCTTTTTTGTTTTCCCAGCAGGCCTTGGCGGTGGCCAGGGAATGGTTACCATCGCCTACGGCGAACAGGAAGCCCTGGCAATCTTCATTCAGCTGGCGCAGGGCGGCATAGAGGGCGTTTTTCTGTTCGTCCCCCTCCACGGCCCAGCCTTTCAGCGTGCCGCCGCCTGCCATCAGTTCCGTATCGTACACCTTTTTCAGGCTATCCCGGCCGGCATACAATATTCCCAGCACCTGGTCCTTCGGGTCATCCATCAGCAGCATCACATGGGGGCTTTCCAAGAGGGCCCCTTCCCGGATTTTCACCCGGGGGGGAATGCGGCTTAAAATGGTGCCTTCCGTGGCCCGGATGGGGGCCTTGGTGCCGGGGGTGAAGTCATAATCTTCCAGGTCCACAGCGGCCACCAGGCCGATGCGCCTGCCGCTTTCCGTTTCCCGTTCCACCAGCACAAAGCCATCCTTTACAAGGGGGGCCAATACGCCGTTTTCCACGTATTCTTCCATGGCCTTGCGGATGGGCGGAATGCGCTTTTCCCCTTCGGACAGGTAGATTTCCGGGTACACAATGCGCAGGGCAGAAGGGGCGTTGCCCACTTCTTCCTCCACCTTCTGCCAGTAGGCAGCATCGGAGGTGAACTGGTCACAGGCCACCACGGCCCATTTTTTCTGATCCGTACCGGGGGCAGGCAGGAAAATATCTGCCGGATGAATGCCGAATATCTGCATAGAGAAAACCTCCTGATATTTCAAAAAAAATCCCCTGAACAAGCCAGGGGAAAAAAGGGAGGGAGATAATCAGGGATTGATGACCCGCACGCCGTACACAAAATCCAGTGCGGAGATTTCGTCCACCAGTTCCTGGGTGGGCGCATCGTCCAGGTCCAGCACGGTGTAGGCGTACTTGCCCTTGGATTTGTTGAACATATGGTCAATATTGATGTTCTTGGCGGAAACGGCACCGGTGATGGTGGCCACGGTATTGGGCACATTCTGGTGCAGCACGCAGATGCGGGGTTCGCTCATGGGGCCGGGGTCGGCGTTGGGGTAGTTCACGGAATTGCGGATCACGCCGTACTTGATGTAATCATCCAGCTGCTTGGCGGCCATGCGCACGCAGTTGTCTTCGCTTTCGGGGGTGGAAGCGCCGATATGGGGCAGGCAGATCACGTTCTTCACGCCCAGCAGCTTTTCCGTGGGGAAATCGCACACATAGGCGCTGAGCTGGCCGCATTCCAGGGCTGCCAGCACGGCATCCACATCCACCAGTTCGCCGCGGGCGAAGTTGAGAAGAACAGCGCCCTTCTTCATCTTGGCGATGTAGGCGGCGTCAATCTTGCCTTTGGTTTCGGGCAGCAGGGGCATATGGATGGTGAGGTAATCGGCATGGGCGATCACTTCATCTTCCGTCTTGGCGTGGACGATGGAACGGGAAAGTTTCCAGGCATTATCCACGGAAATATAGGGGTCATAGCCCATCACGTTCATGCCAAGCGCCACACCGGCATTGGCCACCAGCAGGCCGATGGCACCCACGCCGATAACGCCCAGGGTTTTGCCGCCGATTTCGTGGCCGGCAAACTGGCCCTTGCCCTTTTCGGTGGCCTTTTCGATGCCTTCGGTGCCCTTGAGGTTCTGGGCCCAGGCAGCGCCGCCCAGGATATTACGGCCGGAAAGCAGCATACCGGCAATCACCAGTTCCTTCACGGCATTGGCGTTGGCGCCGGGGGTGTTGAACACCACAACGCCTTCTTCGGCATACTTTTCCAGGGGAATGTTATTCACGCCCACGCCGGCACGGGCCACGGCCAGCACGCCCTTTTCCAGTTCGTAGGAATGCATATCGGCACTGCGGACGATGATGGAAATGGGGTTTTCAGCGTCATTTTTCAGGGCATATTCCTGATCGGAAATCACTTCGTTCCACACGGGGGAAACGGGATTGAGCAGCTTAATTTCTTTCATGATTACTTATTCTCCATTTCGAATTCTTTCAGGGCGGCAACCAGGGCCTTCACGCCTTCGATGGGCATGGCGTTGTAGATGCTGGCACGCATACCGCCAACCAGACGATGGCCCTTCAGATTGGTCAGGCCCTTGGAAGAAGCATACTTTACGAAAGCGGCATCCAGATCGGCATCGCCGGTGTTGAAAGTGACGTTCATGATGGAACGGTATTCCTTCTGGGCCGTGCCGTTGAACATCTTGCTTTCATCCAGGTAATCGTACAGAAGCTTTGCCTTTTCGCAGTTTACCTTGTAGATGGCATCCACGCCGCCCTGTTCCTTCAGCCATTCCATGCACAGGCCGGCCATGTAGATGGGGTAGGTGGCAGGGGTGTTAATCATGGAACCGGCATCCACCTGCTTGGCCCAGTCAAAAATCTTGGGGGTATTGGGGGCGGCATTGCCCAGCAG
>JAZUQI010000247.1:0-3271 GCA_045605625.1 Clostridia bacterium | reverse complement strand
ACATGGCTAGATCCGACTTCATTGCCGAAGGTGTGGATTTCTTTACAGGTGAGGTAGGAAAGATCGCCGGTGATGGCCTTGTTGCGGATACCGCCGCCGTTCATAATGGCGAAATCCACATCCAGGCCCATATTTTCAAACAGGTATACCAGAGCATCGGTTACGAAATCGCCGGTATTGGTTTCCTGCTTGCGCACCAGACGGTTGCCGTCGGCATCGTAGTTATCAAAGGTGAATTCCACGCTGCCAATCACTTCGCCCAGCTTTTCGTCAATTTCCGTGATCCAGGCATCTTCCAGCCCGGCCACTTCGGCATCGGCCTCCACGGTGATTTCATCGGGGCTGAGAATTTCAGCAGTGATGGTGCCATCCGCAGCGATCACGATTTTGCCGATGTTGTCCAGATATTCACCGGTCTGGGTCAGCACCACTTCGTGGCCTTCCTTATCGGCAATCATCTTCACCGGTTCCATTTCGGTATGGGAATGGCCGTCAATGAAAATCGTCATACCGCAGGTATTGGCAATCACATCGGTGGAACGCCAGGGGGCAGATACTTCGTCCACGCCCAGGTGGCCCAGACCAATCACATAATCCGCTTCCAGTTTGGCCGCATCAATGGCCTTCTGCACGGCTTCGTACAAAGCAGCGCCATCGGTGCCGCCGGCAATGCCGTAAATGTATTCGCCCTTTTCATTCTGGAAATAGGCGGGGGTGGATTTGGTGAAAGATTCGGGGGTGGTGATGCCGATGAAGGCAATCTTCTGGCCGCCCACTTCCACCACTTCATAGGGCTTCAGCACCGGTTCACCCACTACGCCGTTTTCTTCATGATGGAAGTTGCAGCTCACATAGGGGTACTGGGCCCATGCAATCAGGTTCATGGCCCCATCCATGCCATAGTCAAATTCGTGGTTGCCCAGCGTAGCCACATCGTAGCCGGCTGCACTCATCAACTTGGTGATGGTTTCGCCCTTATCCATGCTGCCATAGGCCGTGCCCTGGGCATGGTCACCTGCATCCACCAAAATGGCATTTTCGGTGTTCTTGCGAAGGGCCGCCACCGTGGAATAACGGAAGGCAGCTGCCTCCCCTTCTTCTGCCGCATTGGCAATATAGGTGTGCACGTCGTTGGTGTGGAAGATGGTCACGTCGCTCTTTTGGGGAGCCACTTCTTCCATCGTCACTTCTTCTTCAACAGGAACAGCCACAACGGCAGCCGCTGCGGCTTCTTCCGCAGCCTGCTTCAGCTGGGTAAGTTCCGCTTCCTTAGCGGCAAGATCGGCTTCCTTGGCAGCCAGATCCGCATCTTTGGCGGCCAGATCCGCTTCCGCCTTGGCCAGCGCTTCCTGGGCAGCGGTCAGGTTCTGTTCCGCTTCCGCCTTCAGGGCCGTCACATCCTGCAGGGCAGCTTCCGTTTCGGCCAGCGTGGCAGCGGCAGCGTCCTTCTGGGCCAGGGCTTCCGTCAGGGCGGTTTCTGTTTCGGCATTCTTGGCCGTCACTTCATCCAGGGCTTTCTGGGTATCCGCCAGGGTGGCTTCCGCCGTGGTGAGAGCGGCAGAGGTTTCTTCGCTCTTTGCGGTCATATCTTCCAGGGCTTTCTGGGTATCCGCCAGGGCCGTTTCTGCCGTAGCCAGGTCAGCGGCAGCTTCGTCCTTCATAGCGGTCATTTCATCCAGGGCTTTCTGGGTATCTGCCAGGGTGCCTTCCGCAGCCGTCAGGGCCGTGGCCGTTTCTTCCTGCTTGGCGGTTACTTCCACCAAAGCGGTTTCCTTTTCCGTCAGTTTGTTACCCACGTTGCCGCTCTTCACGCCAAAGCCAACGGCCAGGCCAAGGGCCACCACCAGCAATACTGCCAGCAGAATGAGTAACTTGTTTCCCTTTTTCTGTTGCGTCATAGGAATCTCCTTTCTCCGTACCAAAATATTTACCTTTTCGGGCTGCGCTTTTAATAATGAAAAACGTATGCCCATTCTTGGTTTCATCGTAAAATAGATTGGCCGTTTTGTCAAGTATTCCAAAGGAAAATTCATGCTTTTGTTATGCTATGAAACAAAGATGCCTTATTTTTTCTTTTATGCAATCAAGAAGGGCAGCATACCTGCCTTTTCCCCAAATAACAGCAAAATTTGTTCATCTTTTGAACAATCTCTGCCTTGCTATTTTTCCCGGATGGCTGTATACTGTACAATGGTTCAAACGAATTAACGTATGAAATGGAGTGGACACACACATGGAAAACCTGAAGCTTATCTACACCGGCAAAACCAAGAATGTTTATGCTCTGGATAACGGCAACTGCCTGCTGAAGTTCAAGGATGACTGCACCGGCAAAGACGGCGTGTTTGATCCCGGTGAAAATGCTGTTGGGCTCACCATTGAAGGCGTGGGCGATGTGAACCTGCGCATGTCCATCTATTTCTTTGAAAAGATCAATGCCGCCGGCATCTACACCCACTATGTCTCCGCCAATCTGGATGACACCACCATGGAAGTAAAGGCTGCCAAGCCCTTCGGCCATGGCCTGGAAGTAATCTGCCGCCACAAGGCCGTGGGCAGCTTCATCCGCCGCTACGGTGCCTATATTGAAGACGGCGCCGATCTGCCTGCCTACGTGGAAATGACGTTTAAGGATGACGCCAAGGGCGATCCCCTGGTGACCAAAGATGCCCTGGTGGCCCTGAACGTGATGACGGACGAACAGTATGAAACCATCAAGGAAATGACCCAGAAGATCACCCAGATCGTGGCGGACGACTTGAAGGAAAAGGGCCTGATCCTGTACGATATCAAGTTCGAATACGGCTACGATAAGGACGGCAACGTGATGCTGATTGACGAAATCGCTTCCGGCAACATGCGTGTGTACAAGGACGGCGAATATATCGATCCCATGACCCTCTCCAAGCTGTTCTTCGCCTGATATTTTTCTGAACATAACATAACCCCCTGAAGAAAATTCTTCAGGGGGCTTGTGTTTAGAGGGGGCACTTTTCAAAATAGCCGTTTTCTTTCCAATATTCAAAGGGATAGCTTCCGATACCCATATACTGCCTGATCACAAAACGATTGATGAAATACTGGCATCTTGTGGAAAGGCAGGGCTTTTTCCGCTTCATTGCATAAAATTTCCGTGCGGCCTCCCCCAGTTTCTTTTCCTGTTTTTGCCGCTTCCGCTCCGGCATTTTCTCCCATTTATCCGTAAACATCCGGATGCCTGCGGATGAAACCCGGTTGATGCCCCAGCTTTTCAGGCACTTTTTCATGGGAC
>JAZUQI010000246.1:0-10192 GCA_045605625.1 Clostridia bacterium | reverse complement strand
GATATGCGGGATATGGAAAGCGCCCTTTCCATCCTGAAAACCTTTGTGAATATGGCCCTGTAAGGGCCAAGCATCCGGCGGTGTATGCTGCCGGATGCTTTTTTTCATCATCTTTTTATGGAAATCACAGCAATTTCTCTCTTTGGTTCGTTGAAAATGCGGGCAAAATGTGGTATGATAAAAATTAGAGTTCTAATGGAACTTGCCTCCCCGGGGCCGATAGACGGCTGAACGGAAAAAAGCGGATTTGGAACGGAAAAATTCGGTTTTGGGCCGCCGGGAACACACAAAAAATGCCTTTGTGGTAAAATAGAAGCGCAACGAACAAGAAGGGGGAACCATCCTTTGCAGAACAAGAAAAAGAAAATAAAAAAGCCCGGTTTTGTGGCCGGTTGCATTGCGGTGCTTTTGTATGCCATGATTTTCGGCCTGAAGGGCTGGCAGAATATTGTGCTGGCCGGGGGCCTGGCATTCCTTGTGGGGAAAGTGATTGGCATCATGGCCAAGGGCGTGGATACCACGAAAAAGGCCCCGGCCCAGAAGCCCATTGAAAAAACCGGGGATGCCGCCGTGGATGGCATGATTGAAAAGGGATTGGAAATGCTGAAACTGATCCGGGAAGAAAACGACCGGATTCCGGATCCGGAACTTTCCCGGAACATGGATGAAATTGACCGTACCGCCCGGGAAATTTTCCGCACCGTGGCGGAACAGCCTGCCAAGGCCCCCCAGATTCGCCGGTTCATGGAATATTACCTGCCCACCACGCTGAAAATGCTGGCCGGGTACAGCAAAATGAATGAACGGAATGTGACGGGCGAAAGGGCCAACGCCACCAGAAAGCAAATTGAAGATGCCACCGATGTGGTGGTGAAGGCCTTCAAAAAGCAATTGAATAACCTTTACCAGGATGATATTCTGGATATTTCCACCGATGTGGAAGTGCTGGAAACGCTGCTGAAATCCGACGGCCTGGTGGAAAGCGGCATGAAAACCGCCGTCCGGGGCGAATAAGCCAAAAAAGATGCGCACCTTAATCCAAGTGGATTTTTGAATAACAGAAGGGGGATTTTCACCATGTCTGAACAGAACGCTGCCGTTGCTACCGAAACCAAGCCCGCCGTGCCGGTTTTGACCCTGACACCCGATATGGGGGATAAGCAGGTAATCGAAAATGCGGTGGAAATGCTGAACGAAATGAAAGTGCCTGAAGCACCCAATTCTGCCGATGAAGTGGTGGAAAAACTGGAAGATACCCTCACCGATGCCGAAAAGGCCCAGGTGGCGGCCTTCGCCAAGACCATTGACGTTTCCAACCCGGACCATGTGATGCTCTACGGCGCCGATGCCCAGAAGAAGATTTCCACCTTCGCCGATACGGTGCTGGGCAATGTGCAAACCGCCGATACCGGCGACGTGGGCGATATCCTGGCCAACCTCATCACCGAACTTAAGGGCTTCAACACCGCCGGCGACCGGCCCAAGGGCATCCGGGGCTGGTTCTTCACCGCCCAGAAGCGTATTGCCGCCATCCAGGCCAAGTATGAAGATGTTTCCGTGAACGTGGAAGCCATTTCCTCCACCCTGGAAGGCCATCAGGTGCAGCTGCTCAAGGACGTGGCCATGTTCAACCACCTCTACGAACAGAACCTGGAATACTTCCATGAACTTACCCTGTACATCGTGGCCGGCGAACAGCGGCTGCAGGAAGTGCGGGATACGGACCTGAAGGCCCTGCGTGAAAAGGCCGAACAGACCGGCGACGCCATGGATGCCCAGGCCGCGAAAGACCTGGCTGACCAGTGCGACCGCTTTGAAAAGAAACTGCATGACCTGAAACTGACCCGTCAGGTATCCCTGCAGATGGCCCCCCAGATTCGCCTTTTGCAGAATAATAACGCCCTGCTGGTGGAACGCATTCAGTCCACGCTGGTAAACACCCTGCCCCTGTGGAAAAACCAGATGGTGCTGGCCCTGGGCCTGCATCATTCCCAGCAGGCCATGAAGGCCCAGCGTGCTGTGACCGATATGACCAATGACCTGCTCAAGAAGAACGCCGAAACCCTGAAGATGGGCACCATCGAAACCGCCAAGGAATCGGAACGGGGCATCATCGATATGGAAACCCTGGTGCAGACCAACCAGAGCCTGATCGATACCATCGACGAAGTGAAGCGCATTCAGCAGGAAGGCCGCACCAAGCGGTTCGAAGCCGAAAAGCAGCTGGCTGAAATGGAAAAGACCCTCAAGCAGAAGCTGCTGGATATGTAATTCCTATTTGAAACTGAACATCCTTTCAAGGGGGAGAGGCGGCCAAACTGCGCCTCTTCCCCTTCAAGAATAAAGGGGCGAAGGGCAAGTGAAAAAAAGGCTGTGCATGATTTCGCTGGATGCGGCATTCTGCGGGGATGCGGCCCGGCTGTTTGCCCTGCCTCATTTGCACGCCTTGCTTGAAAACAGCGCCTTTTGCACCCGGGTGAACACCATTTACCCCACCATCACCTACCCCATCCATGCATCGCTTTTAACGGGATGCTATCCCGATAAGCACGGCATTCCCCATAACCAGCCCTTTCAGGGGGATGTGGCCCCGGCCCTCCGAAAATGGTATTGGGAAGTGGGGCAGATCAAGGTGAAAACCCTGCATCAGGCGGCGAAGGAAAAGGGGCTGGACGTGGCCTCCGTTTTGTGGCCGGTGACGGGGAAAAACCCTTACACCCGGCGGAATTTCCCGGAAGTTTTGCCCCTGCCCGGGGAGAATGCGGCGCTGAAAATGCTGTCTTACGGCACGCCCCTGTGGGTTTTGCAAACGGAAATTTGCCACGGGAAAAAGCGGCAATCCATCCGCCAGCCCCATCTGGACCGGTATGCGGCGGTATTGTGTGAGCAGCTGTATGCCTCCCGCCGCCCCCCGGATGTGCTGACGGTGCATTTGGTGGACCTGGACAGCATGCGCCACCAATACGGCACGAACAGCGAAGAAGCCCTGCAGGCCATGCAGCGGCTGGATGAAAATGTGGGGCGGATCATGCAGGCGGTGAAAAACGCCGGGCTGTGGGAGGAAACCTATTTCTGCATCGTGTCCGATCATGGGCAGAAGGATGCCCCCCGGGCCATTTTGCTGGATGCGGCGCTGAAAAAGCACACCGGCTGCCGGGCCCAGACCCTGGGCATGGGGGCCTACATTTTCGGGGAAGATTTGGCAGCGGCCCGACGTTATATGGAAGAAAAGCAGGAAGAGCTGGGCATTGCGGACATTCTGGATGAAGAAGATATCCGGGCCCTGCACGGGCCGGAAGGGGTAAAGCTGGCCGTTTCCGCCAGGGACGGCTGCTGCTATGTGGATGAGTGGCAGGAAACCCGGGGCGAGCACGGCTTTTCGCTGGATTGTGAGGAGGCCAAAGTGCTGTTCCTTTTCAGCGGCCCGGGCATCAAAACGGGGGAAATCCCCGGGATGGATTTGGTGCAGATTGCCCCCACGCTGGCAGAAGCAATGAACCTTTCCCTGCCCGATGCCCAGGGCGAAAGCCTGAAGGGCATCTGGCGCTGATTGATATACAGGAGGATGCAGCATGAGCGCAGTTGGAACGGTCACCTTTTTCCACCACGCCGGGTTTATGGCGGCGGTGGAGGATACGCTGATGATCTTCGATTACTGGCGGGGTGAAAACGGCGAAGTGAATGGGGAAAACCTGCTGACGGAAAAGGATATGGAAGGCTTCCGGCAGGTGATCGTTTTTGTTTCCAACGATGACCCGGATCATTTTGACCCCGTGGTGATGGACTGGGATGATGAAAAATACCCCATCACCTATGTGTTCGCCGGGGAAATGCAGGGGCATCCGGCCATTACCAAAAAGGGCCTGTACATGGCGGAAGGGGATAAGCAGGAAATTGGGGATGCGGTGGTGGAGGCTTACGCATCCACCCACCGGGGCGTTTCCTTTTATGTAACGGTGGGGGGCGTGCGCCTGTTCCATGCCGGCAGCCTGAATTTGTGGCATTGGCGGGAAGAAAGCACCCTGCGTGAAATTATTCAGGCGGAAGAGGATTTCTATGCCGCTGTGGCCCCCATCACCCGGCTGCCCATAGACGTGGCCATGTTCCCGGTGGACCCCCGGATGGGGGGCATGTACGAGGCCGGGGCCAATCATTTTGTGATGGCGGTAAAACCCCGGCTGTTCATTCCCATGCATTGGCAAAACCGCCCCGAAGTGGCCACCAGCTATGCCAGGCAAGGCCACACCAACTACACCGAAATTCTGGCCCTCACCCGGATTCGCCAGCGGGCGGAACTTACCTTTGATGAAATGACGCTGCGGATCCACGTGTTTACCCTGAAGGAAATGCAGGCGGAAAAGGCCAAACGGGAAGTGAAACTGGATTCCTATGAAAAGGATGACCCCTTTATGGATACGGATTTGCCGGTGACGCTGTAAACGGCGGAGCAGGGGACGATGTGGGGTTTCACCCCACGCCCCACAAGGGGCATTGCCCCTTGACCCTTTAGCGGAAACTATATCCTTTATCCAACTTTGCGGATTGGCTGCGACGCTGCGCACACGGGCACGGCGGCCAATGGGCCGCCTGCCGGATGCAAAGCATCCGGGAAAATAGAAAATGGCAGGAAGAAAGCACGCTTTCTTCCTGCCATTTTTCATGTTTTCTTTGTGCCCGTGGCGAAGATTATGTCTGTTCCTCAAGTTTCATGCGGAAAAAACCACTTAGTTAACGGGTGTATTTTCGCAGGGTGGGTGCAGGGAATAATTCCCTGCCGTGGGGTACAGGGGCCGTGTAGGCCCCTGCTTGGTCATAAGCTCCAGACCGGTTGATCAATACAGGGCCGCTTCGATATCTTCCTTATCCTGCACGCCCACCATGCGGTTCACTTCCTTGCCGTTTTCAAAGAAAATGAGGGTGGGGATGGAGCGCACGCCGTATTTCATGGCCAGCTCGCCTTCTTCATCCACGTTCACCTTGCCCACATAGGCCCGGCCTTCCGCATCCTCGGCAATTTCTTCAATGGTGGGGGCCAGCATGCGGCAGGGCATGCACCAGGTGGCCCAGAAATCCACCAGCACGGGCTTGTCCGCATTCAATACCAGTTCTTCAAAATTGTTTTTCGTAAATTTCAGTTCCATGGATCATTCTCCTTCCTGATGGATGGCAACGATGTGAGGCTGCCAGTTATGTTTTTTCTGTAGATAGCGTTCCGTGAAGCGCAGCAAAAGGTAGCTCAGCCCCATGCAGCCAAGGCCCAGCAAAGCGGCCAGGGCCTCGCTTTCAAACAGCAGCATGCCCACAACAAGGCCCGCAAACAGCAGGGCAATGGGGAGCACGTAGGCCAGAACGGAGGCCTTGAACACCTGCCGGGCCGGCATTTCCACATCCACCATGCTGCCCAGGGGGGCATCACCGGGGAAGGAAACCAGGGTTTCATGCTTCTGGCCGCCGCAGCCGCCGCAATGCTCGCAGGCTTCGGGGCGATGGAAACATACTTCCACCTGGCCGTTTTCAGCAGTTACAACTCTTCCTGTGCGAATCATGGGCAGCATCTCCTGCACGTTTTATTTGCTTCGTTTATAGTATACCACGTTTTTGAGGTTTGAAACAAGGGCTTTGGCATATTATGGGGCCATCAGATGCACCTGCTGGGGCAAAATGCCGCAAATTTCGGCGGCGGATTGAAAAATAATCTGCTGATGGGCATCGGAAAGGGCTGGGGAAGCAAAAATCATCAATTCCGTTTCCTGCAAAATGCAAAGCGCCCTTTCATAGCCCATGCCAAGCAGCAGCCCTTCCGCCTGCCGTTCCTTTTCCGCTTTTTCCTGCAGGGAAAGCAGGGCTTTTTCGGCGGCCGTTTGCAGGGAAGGGTCGTTGGATTGGGCGAGCAGGGCCAGGCTTTCCTGCTCCTTGCTTCGCTGGGCGGCCCGCTTTTCCTGATAGGCATCCAAAGGGTGGGGCGTGGCGGAGGGGGCGAGGGTGATGAAAGAGGGAAGGATGTGGGCAGATGTCTGGGCCTCCGGGGCGGATTGGGATAAAGTGATAAACAGGCACCCGGCCACGGTGAGAAGCAAAAGAAAATTGAATAAATGCACCCTCACGGCAATTCCTCCCTTTCAAATACGGCAACGGCATCGCTTTCCAGCCCCAGCAGGGTTTGGGCAGCCTGAATCAGCCGAAGGCGCACCGCCATATCCGCCGCCCCCTGGCTTACGATCACCGCCCCTACGGGCTGTTCGCTGCCATAAGAGGAAGCGGCGAAGTACAGCGTGATGCTGGTTTCCCCGGCCCCCTGAATGCTGGAAAGGGTGCGGCTGATGCGCATTTCTTCCCCCGTCATGGCAGCGGAAGAGGAATTTCC
This sequence comes from Clostridia bacterium, assembly GCA_045605625.1. Lineage (GTDB taxonomy): Bacteria > Bacillota > Clostridia > Christensenellales > Aristaeellaceae > RUG563. Next base: position 3,828 of record JAZUQI010000246.1, on the reverse strand, counting down.
AGGCAGCAGCATCAGCCCCCCCAGAACCAGCAGCAAAATCACCAGCAGGGGCAGCACATGGCCGTTTTTTAGCTGTTCCAGATATTTTTTCATGGGCATCCTTTCAGGGCAGGGCATGGAACAGGCGGCTGAAGGTGAGCAAAAGGCACAGCATCACGCACAGCCCCACCCCCAAATCCGCATAGCGTTTGGCATCCCCTTCCGGCAACATCAAATCCATCATCAGCCGGATCAGGGAAAGGGCCGCCGTCTGGGCAATCCATTCTTTCATCGCAGCATCACCGTGAATTGGCCAACGACCAGCATTTGGGCAACCAGCAAAAGGAACATGGCGCTGACGGATAACTGGATGGTGAACAAAAGCATCAGCATATCCGAAAAATGCTGGATGGCGGCGCTGATACGCTTGTCCGCAATGGGTTCCAAAAGGGCAGCGCAGCCCCGGTACACAAGGCCGGTGCAGAAGGTTTGCAGCATGGGCTGGGCCGCCGTGCCAAGCAGCAGCACAAGCCCCGTCACCCCCAGCGCATTTTTGATCAGCAGGGAGGCTCCCACCAATGTATCCATGGTATCGGCAAACATGCCTCCCACCACCGGCACAAAATTATCCACCATGTATTTGGCCGTGCGCAGGCTGACCCCATCCGCCGCCGCAGCCCCCAGGGCCTGCAGGGCGGTGACGGATAAGAACACCGTGAAGCCCACCCCCAGCGTGCCGTGGGCCAGGGTTTTCATCAGGGCGGACAGGCGGCTGAGCCGCACCTTATCGGACAGGTGATCCAGCATGCCGGTAACGGCGGCGGAAAGGGAAAAGGGCAGGGTGATGCGGTGCACCAGGGTAATCATCACGCCGCAGGCGGCCACGGTGGCCGGCTGAAAAAAGGCGGCCCCGGCGGTGCTGCCAACGGCGGCAAGCAAGGTGAGCAGCAGGGGAAACAGGGTTTGCATCACCCCGGCCATGCGGTCCACATTCTGGCGGCACAATTGCATATGGCTGCCCAGATCCCGGGCCATCACGGCGGCCACCAGCAAAAAACAGGCGGCGCACAGCACGTTCCCCAGGGCGGAGGCGGTGAAGCTGGATTTCAGCCGCTCCATCACGCCGCACAGAATGGCCGGCACCATCAGCTGGGTGAGGCGTTTCAGGCTTTGGGCCAGGGTATCCATCAGGGAATGGAACAGGGTGCGCAGCAGCGTTTCCGCATCCAGCACCGCTTCCCCCCGGGAAAGGGAGGCAATCAGCGTGCGCATATCCGAAGCGGGAAAGGCTTCTTCGTAGAGGGCCTCCATTTCTTCCAGGGGCAGGGCATCCAACTGGGTTTCCAGCTGCGCTTCCAGGGATTCGGCAGAGGCGGAAGGAAACAGGCACAGAAACAAAAAAAGGAAAGCAAGCATTCTTTTCATGGCAGAAACCCCAGCGCAAGCTGGCCAATTTCCGTAACCAATGGCACCGTCTGGGCGGCCAGCAGAATTTTTCCGGCCAGGGCAGCCTTCAGGGAAAGGCCCTCCTCCCCGGCATCCCGGCAGGCCTGGGCGGCAAATTCCGTCAGGTAAGCCATGGCAATCAGCCGAAGAAGCAGGGAAAGGGTATCCCCGGGCAGCCCGGCCTGCCGGCCAAACGCGTTCAGGGCCTGTACCACGCTTTCCATGGGAGAAAGGATGCCGCTTATCAGAAGCAGCCCGCCGCACAGCGATACCATCCGCCCGGCCTGCTTCTGATGGGCGTTTACCACCAGGGCGCACAGGGCGCACAAAAGCGCAAAGCCGCAGAATTTCAGCAGCGTATTCATGGGAACAGGAAAATGGCCTGCACCCGGCGGAATAAATCCGCCACCAGATCCAGCACCTGAAACAGCACCAGAATGATGCCCACCACCGTGGTGAGGGTGGCAATATCTTCCCGTCCGGCCTTGGTGAGCAATTGGCACACGATGGCAATCATCAGTCCCATGCCGGCAATTTTGATAATCAGTTCCGGTTGCATAACGTTCCTTTCAGCACAGCAGAATAAACAGGGCGCAGCCCCCCAGCACCGATAATTGCAGCCATAATTTGCCCTTTTGTTCCAGGGCATTTTGGGCCTTTTCCCTTTCTTCCAAAAAGGCGGAAAGGGCAATTGAAAGCGCCCCGTTTCGCCCATCCTCCCCGGGGGATAAAAGGCCGTCCATCATCTGCTGCAGGGTACGTTGCAGGGAGGGGGAAAGATGCCCATCCTCCCCGGCCTTTTCCATCACCTTTGCCAGGGGCAGGGCGCCGGATTGGGCCAGGGCCCGGCCCAGGCGGAACAGGTAATGCGTTTCATCCGGGGCGCATTCCATCAGCAGCGTGGGCAGGGGCGGCAGGGAAAAGCGCAGGGCCTTTTGCATGCTTTGCAGGGCTTGCCCGTATTCTTCCAGGCAGCGAAGATGGGCTTCCAGGGCACGCTGCTGCATGCAGCCATACAGCATTACGGCCAGGGCGCAGCACAGGGCCCCCGTGGTGCGCATCACAGGGAAATCACCCGGGGGGCTTTTCCCGGGGCTTCCAGCACCACGGCGTGGGAAAACACCTTGTGCTGAAACAAAGGGGCAAGGGAAGGCCTTTCCTTTGCTTCGTGCAGGTTGGCAGCATGGCAGGTGGCCATCACCCCCACGCCGCAGCGCTGCATATCCAAAAGGGCGGCGGCGTCGCTTGGCGTTCCCAGTTCATCGGTGGCCATCATCCTTGGGTTCATGCTGCGCAGCATGGCCATCATCACCTTTCCTTTTTCGCCGCCCGTCATCACATCGCACATGGGGCCCACGTCCAGCTGGGGCACCCCCTGAAAGCAGGCGGCAATTTCCCCCCGGCTGTCGATAAGGGAAACGGGGGTATCTTGGGCGGTGCGGCGCACCAGATCCCGAAGGAGGGTGGTTTTGCCGCTGCCGGGAGGGCCGAGGATCAGCACATTTTTGCGGTGAACCAGGGGGAAAATGCCCTCCGCCGCCTGCTTCACTTCGTGGGCCATGCGCACGCACAGGGCGGAAAAACACAGCAGGTTTCCCTCCTTCATTTCGCCGCATACCCCCATCCGGTGGCCCCCGGGCAGGGGCACAAAGCCCTCCGTCAGCGCCTTTTCATGCCGGGCCAGGTTGTGGCCGCACAGGGCTTGGGCTGCCAGGTGCAGCTGATGAGGGGAAAGGGGCAGTTTTCCCTCCTTCCGGCCAAAGGGGCCAATTACCTGCATGGGCCTTTCACAGCGCAGCCTAACTTCATAGCAGGCGTCCATCTCTTCCCTGGAAAAGGAATTTTCGCCGGGTACAATCAAATGCCAGTCCATAGTTCAATGTATGTGCAGGGGGGAGGGAATATACCCCGGAAAAAAAGCGGCCTTTTTTCCGGAATGGTAAAAAATACAGAAAAAGCAAGTTGATTTGTGCTTTTTTCCCGGAAAAAATAACACTTCTGCCCTTGTCAAGAATGGAAAAACATTGTATAATCGGAGGGATGGGTGGCACAGGCCTTTATTGTTCTATGCCCTCCCAGGAAACCTATGCTAATTCAATTCCGAAAGGAGCAAATATTCCATGGCAAAGAAGTATGTGTACCTGTTCAAGGAAGGCGACGCCTCCATGCGTGAACTGCTGGGCGGCAAGGGCGCCAACCTGGCCGAAATGACCAAGATCGGCCTGCCCGTTCCCCAGGGCTTCACCATCTCCACCGAAGCCAGCACCCAGTACTATGAAGACGGCCGCAAGATCAACGACGAAATCCAGGCCGAAATCATGGAATACGTCACCAAGATGGAAGAAATCACCGGCAAGAAGTTCGGCGATAAGGAAAACCCCCTGCTGGTTTCCGTTCGCTCCG